>JAOZQX010000148.1 GCA_029931995.1 Bacteroidales bacterium | reverse complement strand
TCCTGTAGGATTCATAAACTCGAGTTTTGCATGTATCTCTACACCTGGTTTGGGATCAAGTGTCTTTAAATGCACCATCGGCGTGTTTCCGATCAGATCCAATGCTTCTATTTTTGACATAACAATCCTTTATATTTTTTAATAATTTATTCTAGCGCAAAAATAGAAAAAACCTCGCAATAAAATGCAGTTTTTTTAACCAGAAAAAACGATTTATGGTAATAACTGAAAACGAACTCCACTTTCTCAAGCCTAGCTTAATTTTTGATATTTACTCAAATGAGGAGCAGATAAAAAAAGCATTGGAAAGTTTGTTTTGATATAAGACACAAGATTCAGGATTTCAGATATAAAGGTACTGATAAACGTCTCATCATTTTTTTACTATATTTGAATTTCGATACAGAGAGGTTTCAAATATTTCATAAATAAAAATATTGGTGAGTGTTCTGACTCTATACCCAAAGTTGATTCTGAATCCAACATCGACCTAGATTCCATCGTAATATCACTGGATTGAAGAAAAAACTGATGTCAAAAGAAAAATTATGATAAAAAAACATTGGGTCACAAAAATATTAATTGCGTATCGATTTATCTTCGGGAGATACAAAAAAACAGTTTTTACTGTATTTTTTCTTGTCTTTGCCACAAATAATTTATTGTCACAGATGGGTGATTTACCTGTCATCGTTCATTACGGTCTTAACGATAGCCACAGCAGAAATTGGGCTCAGATTAATACAAATGATATTGTTGGTGTAACTTTTTTTCAAAAGTTTGAGAATAGTTTTGACGAAGGGACTCTCATTTATAAAACAATCCAGCCTGATGGATCAGAAAATGTAGAATCGGTAGCTACAGGAAGAAGACTTGAGAAATCTGTTTTGTTGTTTGATGAATTTTCCAACCCAAATATTTTCGTTGCAAGTTCAACCGATTCGGATCAAATAATTGTACAGTATTATAAAAATAGTAGTAATCAATGGCAATACGATACCATAATTCACTTCTACAATGAAGGAGGTAAATTTATATACGAGCTTTCGGCTGATACAGGATCGGATGGTTTATTTCATTTATTAATATTGAAGACACGTTCAAATATTGATTCGGATGATTACAATTGGGCTTGGCTAGACTCATACTTATACCATCTGACAAATGCATCTGGAAATTGGCAAAAGCAATTGATTCATAATTATGACATGGCATTTACATATGATACTTATATTAAAACATCTTCTCGTCAGGATATAAAAGTAGATAAAGATGGATATGTACATATAACATTTTCAGAGCAGATTAATGCGACAGATGATCCTTCACGATTGTGGTATGCTACGAATAAAACCGGAAACTGGGTAAAAGAGATAGCCTTGAATCATGACTATGGAATTAGAGATGATGCAGGATGGTTTCCCTCATTATGTCTAGATAATAATGGCATACCCTATATTTCTTGTATGTACATTAACCGTGTTTACACTTATTCTGCTCAGTATAGTAAGCTATTTTTACTTAAGAGACTTGGTGATCAGAATTGGGATTTCGAAATAATTGCTGAACATGATGATGGTTATTATGGAAGCGATGGCAGAAATTATACAGGAGGGCTTACTCATCTCGTTTTTGATGATAACAATACACCCCATATCATTTTCTCTGATATTGCATCAACTCACTATCCTTATCCTCTAAATCAAGCTCTTAGTGTTGGAAATATAAGATATGCAGTCTATCAAGGTGGAAGCTGGAATATTAGAACAATTTATCAGCAGTCATTGCCCACAGGGTTTTTCAATGCCACTGAAATGTATGGGATGTGCTTACTTATATCGGATGAGATGGATTTAATACGAGTTGTTGGTCAGGAGTTAGTGATAACAGGAGAGAATCAATATACCTGCGAATTAATCAATTTTACTTGGGATAATAACACCGGCATTAATGATAAAAATATTTTACAATATAGATTAAATCAAAATTATCCCAACCCATTTAACAAAACTTCCTTGATTTCATACTCTATTAACCATGCGAATCTGGTAAGTCTAAAAGTATATGATATTTTTGGAAGGGAAATTCAAACTTTAGTAAATGAGTTTCAGGAAGCCGACACATACTCAGTCTATTTTAATGCGAGTCGGCATTCAAGTGAGGTATACTATTGTGTTTTGAATGTTGGAAATAAATTTATTGAGGCTAGAAAAATGGTATTAACAAAATAATTAAATCATTAATGACAATTAATACTCATTATCATTATTTTAGGGTTACATAGTTGTATCAGAAATTCTAATTCTAACCTCAATCCTGAATAAAACCTACTCGCAAATAACCACTCCATCCTATTATATAACCACTTTTAGCAATAATTGATTATGAGTTGTAACCTCAGCTATTTTTGTGCGTCAAAAAAACATAACAGTGTTATTTTTTATAACGACGTTATATAAAATTGAGGTCATGGCAATAACTGAGAGAAAAGAAAAAGAGAAACTCGCTCTTAAAACCAAAATTCTAGAAGCAGCCGAAAAACTCATGGCTGAAAAAGGTTTCGAGAATCTATCGATGCGAAAGATCGCAAAGGAAATCGACTACTCTCCCACAACTATTTATCGGTTTTTTAAAGACAAAAATGATTTACTGAGCACTATTATAAGCAGAAATCATATTGAAATCACCAAGAGGTTTCAAAAGGTTTTAGAAAATGAAGCTCTCTCTCCTTTTGAAAAATTAAAACAATTGATCAAAGAGTATATAAAATTTGGAATTGAATACACCGACACCTATAAATTATATGCAGACCTCTGTAGGCTGGAAATTATTGACAATGGGCTGTATGAAATTATTAATGGCAAACAATATCGGATATTCCGTTCCTGGCAGGAACAGATTGAATTGCTTATTAAATCAGGTGAATTTACAGACAAGAAGTCTATTGATATTATTCTTTTGATCTGGCATACCACCCATGGATTTATAAGCAACAGAATCACACTTCAGGATTTTCCATGGAAATCGGATGAAGAAGAAATGGAACAAATTATAGAAATGATATTTAATGGAATCAGAAAATAAATAATAACCTAAACAAAAAAACATGAAAAGGAAACTACACAAATTAAAAAACAAGGCAATCTTTGCTCTTAGCATAAGCCTTATTTTGGTTTTACTATTAGGATGTAGCTTGTTTAAAAAAGAAACAAAAATTGAGATCAGTCCCCAAAAAGCTATTTATGGAAGTCCGATAGAAGTTAAAATTACCGGATTGGACAAAAACGAAATCGTTACTTTGGAAACGACCTCAACCGATGCTGCCGATGTTTTGTGGAAAGCTACTGCTGAATTTGAAGCAAATAAAAGAGGTATTATTGACCTAAGCAAAACAGCCCCAAAATCAGGCGACTATGAAGGCGCAGATCATCTTGGATTATTTTGGGCCATGAAGCCCATAAATACCGAGCGTAAAGAATTAACATATATCTACGACCGCGAGAAGAATCTAATCGTAAACTTAACATTAACTAAAGCTGATGGAAGTACACTTTTAGCAAAAGTTGAACGTTTTTACGAAAACCCTACTGATCCATTGACCAGTTTCACTCTAGATGAGGACGGACTCAAAGGAACCTTATATTCTCCAACAGCCGAAGGCAAATATCCTGGTATAATTTTACTTACGGGTTCCAATGGTGGAGATATAAAATGGCTGGCTAAAGCCATTGCAAGCAATAGATTCTCGGTACTGACGCTGCCCTATTTCAAATATCCGGGTTTGCCCAACGAACTGGTAAACATCCCACTTGAGTATTTTGAGAAAGCAAGCCACTGGTTAAAAAAACAAGCCACTGTAAAAGAAGGTAAAATTGGACTTATAGGTGGTTCGCGCGGTGGTGAGCTGGTTTTGAAGCTAGGTAGTTTGTTTGACGAGTATAACGCTATTGTAGCCTGGAGTCCGGCAGCACATTTATGGCAAGGCGAAGATTATATAAAATTAGTTCCATCCTGGACTTACAAAGGAGAAGGCTTGTCCTATTTAGGTTGTAATTTCTCTGAAGAAGAAATGATAGAATTTATGGAGGGAAATATTACTTCTTATGTGCCATATTTTGAAAACTGCTTAAATAATTCAGATCCCGAATTAATTAAAGAAGCCAGTATAGCTGTTGAAAACATAAAAGCGAATGTATTCTTTTTGGCAGGCACCCAAGACCTAACCTGGCCCTCTACCGATTATGTGGATGAAATGATAAAGCGGCTAGAAGAAAACAACTTTGCCTACGATTACGAATTTATACGTGCCGAAGAGGCAGGACATATGGTATTCCTGCCCGATATGAGTCCCGGAAATTTCCGTGCTTTTAACGGAGGTACTCCAAAAGCTGAGTTGCATTACAGCATTGAGGCATGGAATAAAATGATGGATTTTTTGCACAAGCATATGGACTAAAAGCACTTCAAAATAAAAATAACATACTGGATACTGGATAAAATATCATCTAGTATCCAGATTTTTTATTCAATTTATGATTATTCACTTGGTTTATCATATTTGGAAAATGTTCAACACAATTTCTTAATTTGATTTAAAAAACAAACAGTCAGCAAAGAACCATTATGCGCTTTGAAAATATTGAATTTAAAGAATAGCATCAAGGAGTCAATCATGAAGTCGTAATTATTTAAATTTACTTTGTATCTTCCGTTCAT
>JAOZQX010000147.1 GCA_029931995.1 Bacteroidales bacterium | reverse complement strand
TTACACCGTCAAGGTATCATTTATCGGCTTTGAAACCCAAAGCAGAGTTTTACAAATAACTGGAAATACCATACAAATTTTTGAGCTTAAACCAAGCTCTTATATGAGCGATGAAGTTTTAATTGTAGCTACCAAAGTCCCTGAGAATTCCCCAACAACATTTAAAAATCTGGATAAAGAAGAAATCAAAAAAACAAATCTGGGGCAGGATTTACCAATGCTTTTAGAGATGATGCCATCCACTATCAGCACTTCCGATGCCGGTGGAGGGATTGGCTATACAGGAATCAGAATACGCGGATCAGACATGACACGCATCAATGTTACCATTAATGGGATACCGTTAAACGACTCCGAATCGCATGGAGTTTTTTGGGTAAACATGCCTGATTTTGCAAGCTCAATTGACAATATTCAAATTCAACGGGGCGTGGGTACTTCAACCAATGGAGCTGCTGCTTTTGGAGCTTCCATAAATTTGCAAACAACAACGCTGAATGCAAAGCCTTATGCCGAAATCAACAGCAGTTTTGGCTCTTTCAATACATATAAAAACAATCTTCGTTTTGGCACCGGATTAATAAATGAAAAATTTACGATTGATGGACGTTTATCCAAAATCACTTCAGATGGTTTTATTGATCGAGCCTTCTCTGATCTAAAATCATTTTATATCTCAGGAGTATATTATGGGGAAAACAGCATCCTGAAATTGAATATTTTCTCAGGTAAGGAAAAAACGTACCAAGCTTGGGGAGGTGTACCAAAGGAAATGCTGAGTACACAACGAACATTTAACCCATACACTTACGAAAACGAAATTGATGACTACCAACAAGATCATTATCAATTATTATTCACTCAAAAAATAAATTCAAATTTTCAATTTAATGCAGCCCTGCACTATACGTATGGAGAAGGTTATTATGAGCAATATAAAGAAGGCAGAGATTTTGAAGATTACCTGATTAATCCTTTAACCGTAGGTGGAGAAACTATTGACGAAATGGGTTTAATCCAACAAAAATGGTTGGATAATGATTTTTATGGCGCAACGTATTCATTAAAATATGAAAACAAACAAACAACAGCTATCATAGGAGGTGCATGGAATAAATATAAAGGAGGTCATTTTGGCGAAGTAATTTGGTCGGAATATGCTGTAAATATCGACAAAAATTATCGTTGGTACGAAAATACAGGAATAAAAAAAGACTTCAATATTTTTGGGAAAGTAAACCATCAAATAACAGAAAGTATCAATATTTATGGTGACTTGCAATTCCGTTCAATCAATTTTGAGATTGATGGGATTCACGATGATTTAAGGGATATCAGTCAAAAAAGAAATTTTAATTTCTTGAATCCGAAAGCCGGAATTTTTTATAAAATTGATGGGCAAAATTCAACCTATGCAAGCGTGGCTGTTTCAAACAGAGAACCCTCGCGAAGCAATTACAGAGATGCCGATGCAAATTACACCCCAAAAAGCGAACTCTTGATTGACTATGAACTGGGGTATAAATTCAAAGATAATCAACTCGCTTTTGAGCTCAATGGGTTTTGCATGAATTATAAAGACCAATTGGTTTTAACCGGAGAAATCAACAATGTGGGTGCAGCTATCATGACTAATGTTCCGAAAAGTTATCGGCTTGGGATGGAATTTTCGGGAGGCATTCAGTTAAACGCCACACTAAAATGGGAGCTAAGTGCTACAATCAGCGAGAACAAAATCAAAAACTTCACTTCTTATGTCGACAGCTGGGATCCTCCCTACGAACAAATTGAAGAAGTTTTTGGGGAAACAGATTTATCATTCTCACCGAATTTGATCTTTGGGAATATCATTACACTTAGCCCAATAAAAAACTTAAACTGCTCCTTAATTTCAAAACATATAAGCCGCCAATATATCGATAACACTTCGAATGATGAGCGTAGCATCGAGCCCTATTTTGTAAGTAATCTTAATATTAACTACAGTTTTAAAACCAAGTTTATTCCTGAAATAGCCCTGCAATTATTGGTGAATAATATTTTTAACGAAGAATATGAAAGCAATGCCTGGGTTTACCGCTATTATTATGAAGGTTCAGAATATGCTTTAGACGGATATTTTCCACAAGCCGGAATAAACTTCTTGTTGGGACTTAGCTTAAAATTCTAATATTTAATAAAACTTAACATTCAGCCAATCCTTAAATTTAGAAATGGCTTGTTTTTTATTAACTTTGCTATTATTGAGAATTCATTTTAATCATATAAAAAAAACATCATGGCACAACAACAAGAAGAAATTAACCTTAAAAAAATATTGCCTGTCGGAATTATTATTTTGGCAGTAATATTAGTTTTAGTTTTATGGGGGCGAATAGCCGTCACCATCCAATCTGGACAAGCCGGTGTGGTTTTCCGTTTGTTTGGCGGTGTTGACACCGAACAAACATACAGCGAAGGCTTTCACATCATCTCGCCTCTTAATAAAATGTTCATTTATAATGTTCGTCAGCAGGAAGTAGCCGAAAAAATGTCTGTATTATCCTCCAATGGACTTGAGATTTCATTGGATATTTCCATGTGGTATCAACCGGTATATAATAAACTTGGATTATTGCATCAGGAAAAAGGACACGACTATTTGAACACAATTGTTAGACCAGCTATCAGATCTGCTACCCGTTCGGTAATTGGCAGATACACACCTGAACAAATTTATTCTACCAAAAGAGATGCAATTCAGTCTGAAATTTATGATGAGACAAAAATAATTCTGATGGTTCAATATGTACAACTTAACGAAGTTTTGGTTAGAGATGTAACATTGCCACCAACAATTAAAACTGCTATTGAAAAGAAATTGAAACAAGAACAGGAATCTCTTGAATATGAGTTTCTACTCCAAAAAGCAAATAAGGAAGCCGAACGCCAACGAATTGAAGCTGATGGTAAAGCTGTTGCGAATCGTATTTTAAGTGCCAGTTTAACAGATAAAATTTTAAGAGATAAAGGAATTGAAGCCACTCTTAGACTGGCCGAATCGCCAAACACTAAAATTGTAGTTGTAGGGAATAGTAAAGATGGCCTACCATTAATTTTGGGCGGCGATATAAAATAATTATCAATTATATAAAAGTCTCTCTTTCTTTACGGAAGGAGAGATTTTTTATTTCTTTTCACAAATTTTTAACAAAGGTCATTTCACAGAATCCTTATCTTTGTGGGCATACAAATTATGAACGGACCGATTAAAATAAAAAATCGTAAAGCTTCCTTCGAATATTTTTTGATTGAGCGTTTGGTAGCCGGAATCCAACTCAACGGCACCGAAATTAAATCAATCCGCGAAGGCAAAGCAAATCTTACAGACTCCTATTGCGCTTTTGTTCAACAGGAATTGTTTGTGAAAAGCCTGCATATTGCCGAATATTCAATGGGAACTTATAATAATCATGAGCCTAAACGCGACCGTAAACTTTTATTGAGCAAACGCGAACTTAAAAAACTCGCAACCAAGGTTAAGGACAAAGGATTTACCATCATCCCTGTACAACTTTTTATTAATGAACGAGGGCTCGCCAAACTTGAGATTGCATTAGCAAAAGGAAAACATACCTACGATAAACGAGAAAGTTTAAAACAAAAGGATTCACAACGAGAAATAGATCGGTCACAATCTTACTAAACAACTAATTTTACTATTATGAAACGCATACTTTTTATACTATTTATACTAACTGCTACTAACATTCAAGCACAAGACACACAAGAAAAAATAAAATGGTACACTTTTGAAGAAGCCATAAAACTTCAAGTGGAAACTCAAAAAAAAATATTTATTGATGTTTATACCGAATGGTGCGGTTACTGCAAAAAAATGGACAGAGAGACATTCTCAAATCCTGAAATTGCAAAATATTTGAATGACAATTTTTACCCTGTAAAATTTAATGCCGAACAAAAAGAGGATGTTGTTTTTAAGGGTCAAACTTATATAAATGCCGAGCCAAATCGTAAGCGTAGTTCGCACCAACTGGCACAAGCATTATTACAAGGAAAAATGTCTTACCCTTCGTATGCATTCTTGAATACTGAATCTCAACTGATAACAGTTGTTCCTGGTTATTATCCAGCCAAAAAATTTGAACCCATCATGCACTTTTTCGGCGAAAATGCATTCCTAAATACAGAATGGGAAACATTTTTAAATACTTTTAAAAGTAAACTGGAATAAAAAAAAGCCCTCGTTTAAGGGCTTTAATATTGAGCTGGGTTGAGTATGTCGAGCTTTACAGTTTTCCGATTATAGGATATAAAAGCATAAGCTCCAGAGTAGCCGTCGGCATGTCGTCTGAAACCTGTGAATCCGCATTCCGGGTCTTGAATAATTTCTTTCAAACTATCCCGCGAAACAAATCCAACTTCATCTATCCAGTAATTAAAATTCATTGTTTTATTCTTTTTTAGTACTATTTATTCTGAAATAGTAAAAAAAGTAACCCACACAAACAAAAAAACTCCTACAATATTTGTTTTGGAAACCATCAATTAAAAGCTCGATACTTCGCTTTGCCGCTATTTTTTATTCCTCTCGCAATACAAATAAATTTGATTGCTCGTGAAATAAAAAAAGCTTCCCGATATATCGGGAAGCTTTTACTTGGGGTGAATGAGGGGATTCGAACCCCCGACCCTCGGAACCACAATCCGATGCTCTA
>JAOZQX010000146.1 GCA_029931995.1 Bacteroidales bacterium | reverse complement strand
TTGATTTCAGAATATCCAGATATTATTAAACAGGCTGGCAAAAATTATAGCCCGGCACAAATTGCTAATTATGTTTATGATTTGGTAAAAGAGTATAATCAGTTTTATCAGGAGGTGCCAATTTTTAAAGAAAGTGACGAAAACAAAATACTTTTTCGCTTGCAATTATCTGGTTTTTGCGGGCAAATTATAAAATCGGGCATGGGACTGCTGGGAATTCAAGTGCCAAATCGGATGTAATCAAAAAAATCTACAACTTACTAATCAATTGTTTTAACACAAATTACTACTTTTGTAGCCCAAAATATATAGAAGAAAAATGTTTGAAGGTTTATCGGATCGTTTAGAGCGGTCGTTTAAGATTTTAAAAGGTCAGGGTCATATTACAGAAATTAATGTGGCTGAGACGTTGAAGGATGTTCGTAAGGCATTATTAGATGCCGATGTTAGCTATAAAATTGCCAAGGATTTTACCGATGAGGTGAAACAAAAAGCACTTGGTCAAGGGGTGTTAACAGCTGTTTCGCCCAGTCAGTTAATGGTGAAAATTGTTCATGATGATTTGGCAACCCTCATGGGTAGCGAAAAAGTTGATATCAATGAAAAGGGAAATCCAGCCATTATTTTGATTGCAGGATTGCAAGGTTCGGGTAAAACAACCTTTTCGGCCAAATTAGCCAATTATTTAAAAACCAAAAAAGGAAAGAGTCCATTGCTTGTTGCAGGTGACGTTTATCGTCCGGCTGCGATTGACCAATTAAAGGTGTTAGGTGAGCAAATAGGCGTTGAGGTTTATACAGAAGAGGGTAGTAAAGATCCCGTAAAAATTGCCAAGAAAGCTGTTTCTCACGCTAAAAGTAAAAATCATAACATTGTGATTGTGGATACTGCCGGACGTTTGGCAGTTGATGACGAGATGATGAAAGAAATTTCTTCGATCAAAAAAACTATTAAGCCTCAGGAAACTTTATTTGTAGTTGATGCAATGACAGGACAGGATGCTGTAAATACAGCCAAAGCCTTCAACGATCGTTTGGATTATGAAGGTGTTGTTTTGACAAAATTGGATGGTGATACGCGTGGTGGTGCAGCTTTAACCATTCGCTCGGTGGTGAACAAACCAATTAAATTTGTAGGTATTGGCGAAAAAATGGATGCCATTGATATCTTTCATCCCGAACGTATGGCCGACCGTATTTTGGGAATGGGTGATATCGTTTCCTTGGTAGAGCGTGCGCAGGAACAATACGACGAGGAAGATGCTAAAAGGCTTCAAAAGAAAATAGCTAAAAATCAATTCAATTTCAACGATTTTCTTAGTCAAATCAAGCAAATCAAGAAAATGGGTAATGTGAAGGATTTGATGGGCATGATCCCGGGTATGGGCAAAGCTATGAGAGATACAGATATTGATGATGATGCATTTAAAGGCATCGAAGCTATCATATATTCAATGACACCAGCTGAGCGTGACAATCCAAAATTATTGAACGGAAGTCGTCGCAAACGAATTGCCGTGGGTAGCGGTTCCGATATCCAGGAAGTAAATCGCCTAATCAAACAATTTGGTGAAACCAGTAAAATGATGAAGATGATGACCTCCGGTGGTGGAAAGAATATGATGCGTATGATGAAAAATGCTGGTGGAAGACCAGGGATGAATTAGAAGGTTATTGGCTATTAGCTGATAGCTATTGGTGAAATTAGAATTCTATATGAGAGACTTTAGAACTTTAAATATTTGGCAAGATGGGATGATATTGGTAAAACAAGTTTATCAGATTGTTGACTTATTGCCAAAAGATGAAAAGTTTGGGTTGAAAAGTCAGATGTGTAGAGCTGCTGTTTCAATTCCTTCAAATATTGCTGAAGGCTGTAGCCGCAATAGTCAAAAGGATTTTTATAGATTTTTAGAAATAGCATTAGGTTCAGCTTATGAATTGGAAACGCAATTTTTGATACTTGAAGATATAAATGTTTTAAAAATTGAAGATTATAAAAGTTTCTTTTTTTTATTAAAAAAGCTCCAAAAGCAAATTAACAGCCTAATGCAAAAAATAAAAACTAAGAGCTAATAGCCAAAAGCTAATAGCTTGTAAAATTGAAAGAATGAAACTAATTGATGGTAAGCAAATAGCCGCTGAGATTAAAGCAGAAATTGCAAAGGAAGTAGCTAAAATGATTGACGATGAGGATGAAAATCCGCATTTGGCAGCCGTATTGGTTGGTGAAGATCCGGCCAGTCAAACTTATGTAGCCTCCAAAGAAAAAGCTTGCCAGTCGGTAGGAATGCTTTCTTCTGTTTATCGTTATCCTGCTGCAACCACCGAAAAAGAATTATTGGATGTTGTTTCGTTTTTAAATATGGATCCCGAAGTTGATGGTTTTATTGTTCAGCTTCCGCTCCCAAAACATATCGATGAAAATAAAATCATTGAAGCCATTGATCCTAAAAAAGATGTAGATGGTTTTCATCCGGCAAATGTAGGCCGCATGGTTTTAAATTTACCTGCCTATGTTTCGGCAACTCCTTTTGGGATTATGCAGCTGCTAGAACGTTCGAATGTTGAAACTCAAGGCAAAAATGTGGTTGTTGTTGGCCGTAGTAATATTGTTGGTACGCCTGTTAGTATATTGCTATCGCGAAAAGCAAAAACGGCAAATGCAACTGTTACCCTTTGTCATAGCAGAACAAAGAACCTTAAAGAAATTTGTGCCAATGCTGATATTTTAATTGCAGCTATTGGAGTGGCAGAATTCATTAAAGGTGATATGGTAAAAAAAGGAGCGGTTGTGATTGATGTGGGTATGCACCGAGTAAAATCAGATAAAACAAAATCGGGTTTTAAATTAATTGGTGACGTTGATTTTGAGGAAGTATCTAAAAAAGCAAGCCAAATAACACCTGTTCCCGGTGGCGTTGGACCAATGACTATTGTTGCTTTAATTCAGAATACCTTGAAGGCAGCTAAAAAAGAAATTTACGGTTAGGTTTATAAATCCTAATTTGAAATTGAAATGAGAATTCCAAAATTATATTACATACTTGTTTTATTAGCTATTGTTTTAGTGTCGCTGATACAAATCAATGGATGTCGAAAATTAGAGGCGGCTGATGACGATCAATCAGCAGCAGATAATTCATTAGTTTATACACCAATTCACAAATTTTACTTGCCTGCTGAGCTGGATGAAACTTCTGGTTTAATTTATTTTAATCATGGTTTGTATTCTCATAACGACAGTGATGGTGGCGCAGTTTTATATCGCTTCGATACCCTTACGGGTGCAATAAATCAACAAATTTCATTAACGGCAGGCTTAAATCTGGATTGGGAGGATTTGGCTCAAGATGAGAATTATGTTTATGTTGGTGACTTTGGTAATAATGCTGGCAACCGGACGAATTTAAAGATATATAAGTTCTCAAAATCCTTATTTCCAGAAAATGGAGATATCTCAATAACACCAGAAAGCATAAAGTTTTCGTATGAAGATCAGGAAGACTTTACGGAAGCATTTATGAATAATGATTATGATTGTGAGGCAATGATTGCTCATGGAGACAATTTATATCTATTTTCAAAAAATTGGTTAAACCAAAAAACCCGCCTTTATTCGCTTCCAAAAACAGCTGGAACGTATCAGGCTCAGTTAATTTCAGAATTTGATGCTAATTGTTTAATTACAGGTGCAACTATAAATACTGAGGGTACAGAAATTGCCTTGATCGGCTACATTAAAGATTCATGGATTCCTGTAATGTGGCTATTAAAAGATTTTAATGATGCTGCGTTTTTTTCAGGGGAACAACTGAGGTTTGAATTTCCCTCAATTTTGAGTTCTCAAACGGAAGGGATTGCTTTTACCGAAGATGATAAATTGTTTATTTCGGGTGAAAGAACAAATGTTTCTGATCAACGTGTTTTCCGTTTGCTTAAATCCAGAGTGGAAGCAATTAACAATAATGATTGATAATTATTATGCTCGAAAAACTCAATAATATACTCAAAAATGGTCGGATGCTTCCGCTAATGGAAGAATTTTACACTTTACAAGGTGAAGGTGCACATACCGGACAAGCGGCTTATTTTATCCGTATTGGTGGATGTGATGTGGGTTGTTATTGGTGCGATTCTAAACTTTCGTGGAATGCCAAAGATTTCCCCCCTGTTTCAACAGATGAGATTGTTGAGCGAGCTGCACAACATCCCGCGAAAGCGGTAGTTGTAACCGGAGGCGAACCCTCTCTTTATCCGCTCGACTATTTAACCAACGAATTGCATAAAAGAGGCATTAAAATTTTTGTGGAAACTTCGGGTTCTTATATTTTAAGTGGTGACTGGAATTGGATTTGTTTAAGTCCCAAGCGGCAATTTCCTCCAAAACCTGAAATGTTAAGGAAAGCAAATGAACTGAAGGTAATTATTCAGGATGAAGGTTATTTTGAATGGGCCGAAGACAATGCTAAGCTGGTAAGCCCTGAATGTGAGTTGTATTTGCAACCCGAGTGGAGTGTTAGTAATAAAATAATGCCCATGATTGTTGACTATGCAATGAAGCATCCGAAGTGGAAAATTTCGCTCCAGAGCCACAAGTACATGAAAATTCCTTAATTTAGGGCATGCATTTTTCTCAAATGAAACACTCATGTTTTTTGTTATTGAGATACATAAGGGAATGATTAAAATATAAGTGGCAAAATATTAACAACTTACAAAATTACAAACAGAT
>JAOZQX010000145.1 GCA_029931995.1 Bacteroidales bacterium | reverse complement strand
TATAATTCTGCGAATCCTATTTATGGTTTTTTTGCATTAGCTAGTTTTAATGGTTATCATGTGTATCGGACCATGGAAAATGATATCCCTTGCTTAATTGTTACTTTGTTTACAACAAATGGCCCCGAGGAAAAAGAAAACATCTCGAATGTTACAAAATTTGAAGTAAATATTGCCCCCGATTATACCAAGGCAGAAGTAAAATATGTGATCGGTCAGGGTAGTGAAACAACTATGGAGCTGAGGTAAAGATTGAATTATAAAATAAAAAGCATTGAACCAATAAGTTCAATGCTTTTTAATATTATGCAAAATAAGGTTTAACTTATTGAGGAATACCCTCTTTATTCCAACCTCTGAGTTGATAATACTCACCAACCAAAGATTTGAAAAATTCGCGATCGATTTTTTTACCTCTCATAAATCCAGCTAAATTTTCTTCATCAAAAAAGCGATCCGGAATGGTATCATCTTTGGCAGTTCGGCCGTTTCTTAAATTATAAGTTCTTGCTAAATTGGTTAAATTGGTTCCAACCTCAAGTAACGAATCGGCAGTGTGTTCCGAACCGGTAGCTGAGTTCAATAATTCAGCAAGTCGATCCAATCCTAAAGGAACAAAATCACAAATCACTAAACTATTTCTAGCATTTATTGTATCCAAACTTTCGGCAATGGTTTCGGGAATATCTTCGATTTTAAAATCGGGTCCCATTTCTTGTTCGGTAACCCACGAGCGAGTATGAGAAGCAAAATCTGCAACCGCTAAAACTACAGCCATAGTCAGGCAACCTTTTGGGTTCACACCTGAGTGTTCTATGCCGTAAGTGTTGATTGCAAAAAACTCACTTCCTTGCCCAACTTTTCGGGCTGCATCGCGAGTACCATCGGCGAATATCGTCCCGATACCTTCGCGCATCGCCATTTTTTTCAATAACTCACGCTGTGCTTCGGCATTTCCCCAATCCATTTTCAGTCCATCCCATTCGTCTAGCAAGTCTTTTTCATAACATTCCATTGCAAACGAACAAGTAACACCTGCACTAATGGTATCCATACCTAAATCGTTACAGATTTCATTGGCCCAGGTAACATCTTTTATATTGTTCACCATACTTCCTGAACCAAGAAAAGCTGTGGTTTCATATTCAGGGCCTTCAACTTCATGATCGTCCCAACGTGCCCATTTCGAGCAGCGGATAGAGCAATTATAACATGAAGTGTCTTCCCAGTTTAATTCTTCACGAGCGGTTTCTGAACTGATTTTTTCAAAATCATCAAACACTACTTCTTTAAAGTTTTTGGTTGGAAGAAATTCGTTTTCCTGTCCACTGCGAACACATTTCATGGTTCCTTTTTGACGGCGAAATTTTACTCCATCATTCTCTAAAATATCTTTGGTGAAGTTTTTATTGTTTGCTAAAAATAATTCTTCATTAAAATATTTGGTTGGGATTTCTCCATCAGCTACAATAGCTTTAAGGTTTTTTGAGCCCATCACAGCACCCGATCCACCTCGTCCGTATTGGCGATGTTTGTCAACACCAACACAGGCAATTTTAGAAAGATTTTCTCCAGCCTGACCAATGGCTGCAACGCGGGTATCTTTACCTGCATGTTCTTCCATCAAAATATCTGTGGCTTCAAAAATTCCTTTTCCCCAAAGCTGAGAAGCATTTTTAATTTCCTGAACTTTATCTGTAATATTAAGATAAATAGGCTTATCAGATTTTCCGGTAATGACAATATAGTCGAATCCGGCTCTTTTCAACGCAGGACCAAAATTACCACCGCAATGCGAATCCAATAATGAATTGGTGGCAGGAGATTTTGTAACCAAGGTTGTACGTGCACTGGTTTGAACCTTGCTTCCGGTAAATGGGCCATTGGCAAAGATGATTGGGTTTTCAGGTCCAAAAACATCCGGATTTGGAGCTATTTGCTCCATTAATGCAAATCCTAAACCTTTACCACCGATGTACTTTTTGAGTAATTCCTGATCGGACTCTTTCTTCTCAATTTTACCAGAAGTTAAGTCAACGTATAAACATTTGTTTGTGTATGACATAATCTTAATGTTTTAAATTATTGAAAAATAATTACAGAAATAATGAAATTGAGAAATAGTGAAATATTTTATTCGTTAGCCTTAGACTTTGTTGCTTTTATTAAAAGGTTCAATTTGATTTGAAGTTCTTTTCCAATCTCTTTAAGTTTATTGAAATCTGATTCTGAGATTAAATTTCTTTGGAAAAGTAAATCCAGCCAATGTTCCATGCTTTCAAAATACGAGCCTCTAGCATTGTAATAAAAACGCACTTTATCTAGATAATGAAATCTTCCGTAACCTTCTGCTATATTCGCCCCAATTGAATCAATGGATCGAATAAATTGTTGGCCAATACCCCATTTTAAATCCTTATCAAGAGATTGATATATTTCCCAAGCAGAAGCTGATAGCTCTTGGGAGAGTTTATAAACTTCTAAATTTTTCAAGGTGATATATTTTGAACTCTCTTGACTCATTCTAATATTGTTTTTATTTCAATATTTCTTTATTTCGCTATTACTCTTTTTTTAAATTAACAACATTTTTTATTTCTGTGAATTGCCAGAATATCTGTTAGAATTGAGAATCCGGTTTCAATTTTTCCTGCTCCGGGGCCTACTATCGTAACATCACCTAGTAAATCAGTAGTAAATGTAAGTGCATTTGTTGCACCCATAACACCTGCTAAAGGATGAGACATGTCAACCATTTCAGGAGCAACGCTACCTATTACTTTTCCGTCTTTTTTCTCCACTGAACCTATTAATTTCCAACGTGCATTTTGTTCTTTTGCTTTCGCGATATCTTCCAAGGTAATTTTGGTAATACCTTCGCAGCTTACATCTGCAATTTTTATTCCTGCACCCATTACAATGTTTGCAAGGATTGTTACTTTTCCTCTTGCATCATGACCTTCAACATCACCTGTTGGGTCAGCTTCGGCATAGCCTAATTCTTGAGCTACTTTTAAAACTTCGTCGTAAGCCATTCCTTTTTCCATTTCGCTGAGCATATAATTGGTTGTTCCGTTAAGGATACCACGAATTTTGGAAATTTCGCATCCGGCTAATGGGCCATCTGTAAGATTAATAATTGGAGTTCCTGCACAAACAGTACCTTCAATCATAAATGTAACACCATTCTCATCAGCTAATTTTTTCATTTCAGGATAGTAAAGCGCGGCTGGTCCCTTGTTGGAAGTCACCACATGTTTACCTGAAGATAAAGCTGCTTTACAATGGTCGATTGCAGGGCCACCAGTACTTAGATCAGTGTAAGTTAACTCACACATAAGGTCGGCATTACATTCTTTGATCAATGTAACATTGTCCATGTCAACTACATCTTTACTGAATTTTTTTCCGGCAAGGGCTTCTTCCATCATTAGCTCCATATCCAGTCCATTCGGATTGTAAACATTGCCAAAAGCAAAATCAGAAATAGCTACTATTTTATAATCGAATCCATATTTTTCTTTTAAATAAACTTCCTTGTCTTTTAGGATTTCATAGATTCCTTTTCCTACGGTTCCAAATCCTAATAATGCAATATTTGTCATTTTTTTATCTTTTTAAGAGTAATTAAAATCTTTTCTTATTGTCAGTTTTTTAACATGTGTTTATTTGTTAAAGTGTTATTGTATTTTTGTTGAAAGTTCCATTAACACTAGAACACCATAACACATTCTTTCTATCTTCTTAAACTAGCTGAGGAAGCACCGCCCGCTGAAAATTCAGGAGAAGTGGACTCAATTTTTTTACCATCTAAAACAGCTAATGCTTGATCTAAATCAGCAATAACATCATCTGGATGTTCGGCACCTACACACAAACGAATCAAGTTTGCTGGAACATCAGCAAGCTCACGGCCTTCTTCACCTTGTTGCGAGTGTGTAGAAATAGCAGGAATAGTTGCCACAGATTTGATACGACCAAGATCAGTAGCTCTCCAAATGCGTTGCAAACCATCAAATACATCACGGGCAGCTTGTGCACCACCTTTCACGCGGAAAGACATTAAGTGACCATAACGATTTACTTTTTCATTGTAAAGGTCGTCAACTTCCGAGTCAACCAACACAAGATATTTTTTTGCTAACTCATGCAATGGATGTGTTTCAAGACCAAGATAATCTACTTGTTCGATCTGTGGATGTTTTTCAAGATATTTAGCCACCTTCATTGTGCTACGACTCATCAAATCCATTTTTGAACGAAGTGTGCGAATGTCATTTAAAGTCAGAATGGCATTCATGGGCGAAATATTTGGCCCGTTATCACGGTTTGGTAAAGCTTTAATATATAAACCAAAATCTTCTTTCATAAAATCGTTATCGATATTTGAAGTCAGGTTTTTACGGGCAATTACTGCTCCGGCAACACCAAAACCACTAGTGGTTAAACTTTTTGTTACCGCTTGAATTACAATGTCGGCTCCCCAAGCCAATGGACGCATTAAAGCAGGCGAAGCAACAGTTCCATCAACAATTAATGGAATGCCGTGTTTGTGAGCAATCTTGGCCACTTCTTCCAAATCGAAAAAGGCTTGCCCCGGATTACTTGGCATTTCGCCGTATAAAAAGCGTGTGTTTTCATCAATTAATTTTTCCCATTCACTCAAGTCATTTGAGTTAATCACCTTGCGCCATTCAATTCCTTTTTCTTCATCTTTACGGATGGCGAATTGTTGAAATGTCCCACCATAAAC
>JAOZQX010000144.1 GCA_029931995.1 Bacteroidales bacterium | reverse complement strand
AACGATCTTTACCAATATAAAGTTCAGCTTTCTCGTTTAAAGTTCCATCATCATTGAAAATATCGATGGTATCGAGCTTATATTTTATACCTAAATTATAATCGTTGATATCGTGGGCAGGGGTAATTTTTAAGGCTCCGGTTCCAAATTCCCGATCCACATATTCATCAAAAATTACGGGTATACTACGCTCCACCAAAGGAACAATAACATTCTTTCCTTTTAGGTGTTGGTAACGTTCGTCCTCAGGATGCACACAAAGGGCGGTATCCCCAAGAATGGTCTCTGGGCGAGTGGTAGCAATCGTTACCGACTCATTACTATCTTCAATTTTATAACTTAAATAATATAATTTCGATTGAACTTCTTTATGGATTACTTCCTCATCCGATAAGGCTGTCAAAGCTTTTGGATCCCAGTTAACCATACGAACTCCACGATAGATCAATCCTTTGTTGTAAAGATCAATAAATACATCAATTACCGATTCGTACAAAGCTTCATCCATGGTAAAACGAGTCCGATCCCAATCGCAGGAAGCACCCAATTTTTTTAGCTGTTCAAGGATGATTCCTCCATGTTTTTCTTTCCATTCCCAAGCGTGCTCCATGAATTTTTCACGAGTCAAACTAGCTTTGTCGATGCCATCATCTTTCAATTTGGCAACTACTTTTGCTTCGGTAGCAATAGAGGCGTGATCGGTTCCGGGAACCCAACAAGCATTTTTTCCGAGCATTCGGGCACGACGAACCAATACATCTTGCAAAGTATTATTCAACATATGTCCCATATGCAATACACCGGTAACATTTGGTGGAGGTATTACGATACAGTAAGGCGCGCTTTCATCGGGTTCCGAATGAAAATATCCTTTCTCCATCCAATGTTTATACCATTTGTCTTCGGTGTTTTGTGGGTTGTATTTGCTTGCAATTTCAGTCATTGATGATTATATAGAATTAATCCGCAAAATTAGTAAAAAAAGTCTATCCTGAAAGTTTATCGCTTGTGCTGAAAATAAAAAAGGACAGAAAAATCTGTCCTTTAATAATTGTAGTGAAAACGCAATTGTTAATGATACTTCCGAAAATGTTTATGTGAATGCATAAAATCGGATAGTTTCATGTTTCCTGTTACCCAAATCAAATTGGCTTCGTCATTCTCTTGAATCATGATTAAACCTTCAGTAATTTGGTTGTCTTCGCCATTAACGATGTAAATTTTAATCGTTTCTTGTTCATCAACCACGTCGAGCAAAAGCTTGTAATCTTCATTTAGGTTTTGTTTGATTTCTTTTTTGAAATCAGAATCTCTAAATGTTTTATATCTGTTTTTGAAACTTAGGACTCTGATTTTGTCAACCTGTTCCAATAACTCTTCAAAATGATCTTCTTCATCTTCAGCCATGCTAATTTGAATAGCATCCATTGATATTTTTATTGAACTAACATCCTTTTCTCCATGATATTTATCGAAGAATTTTTCTAAGCCCTGATTTTGTGCCATTGCAATTACTGGAAAGCAAAATAAGGCTAGCAAAACTATTTTTATAGTATTTTTCATTTATTAATGTTTTTAAAGATTATTTGTAGTACTCCTCATTTAGCTTCTCGAATTTTTCCATTCCCTTGATTTGAACAGATTTTGAAAGTCTTGAGATGGCTTTTAAATCGATGATTCCGAAGAAACTTATTAGACTGGTTTTGTCATCATCAGTGGCAACCAAAAGTAATTCAATAATATCATCCCCGTCTTTTCGTAACATAAAGCGAGCATCTGTATCCTCTTCTTTTACAGTCATTAACTCAACAAATTTTCCTTTTTTAAGAATTTCTTGAATCCTGAATCTAAATTCGTTAGCTGTTACATCACCACGGCGGTCGTATGATAAAATTTTCATACCATTTAAACCTGATAAGGCATCTTGCATTTCATCGAATTCTTTATCGCCAAAACTGCCATCCAATTGAGCAAGTAGCATAAACATATCTTTTGAGATGTTTACAGAAGTGAATCCATCCTCACCTACATATTCTTCGTATATGTCTTCGATGGAAGAATTTTGTGCACTTAATATCATTGGGAATACAATGAGTGCAATACTTAAAAGTTTTACTATTGATTTTTTCATGATTTATAGATTTTAGTTATTTAAAAATTTTTGTTGTATTTCGTGAAATTTGGAAATTTTATTGGCTTCAGTAATGCCGGTATTCATACTTGAAATTTTTGAAAGTTGCTGCATGCCATCATCAAATTTTGATATTTTTTCGATGGGATCAGCACCTTTATTAAATGTTTCAGAAACAAAAAGCAAAGCTTTCCTTGTTTCAATATAAGCAGCATAGGGGTCACTAAAAGTGTCTTCAACTTTATTGGTGAACGGGTCAAATTTGAAGAAAA
The DNA here is from genome assembly GCA_029931995.1 of Bacteroidales bacterium. Taxonomy (GTDB): domain Bacteria; phylum Bacteroidota; class Bacteroidia; order Bacteroidales. Next base: position 2,390 of record JAOZQX010000144.1, on the reverse strand, counting down.
CACTTAGAATGATTAGTATGCTGGCAGCAATTCCTGAAGCTGTATATAAATATCTGCGTATGGAGCCACGCTTTTGTTGTTTCTCTTCTTGAGATATTTGATTTAAGATTTTTTCATCAAAGCTTTCATCTAAATATTCGTGATCGTGTTCATCAGCAAAATACTCGAATTGTGCTTTTAGCGATAACAGATGTGGAGGTATGTCATCTTTTTGGAAGAATTCTCTCAAGGTTTTTTCGTCTTCGAGAGAGCTCTCTCCGTTAAAGTAACGCTCCAGTTTATTTTCAATTTGACGAGAATTCATAATTCTGAATTTTTAATAATGTGTCTCTTACTTTTTTCCGTGCTCTTGAAAGATTGACCCTGATATTGTTCAGGCTAAGTTGAGTAACTTCTGCTATCTCATCAAAATCGCAATTTTCAATATCGCGCATTTGAATGATGAGCTTTTGTTGCTCGGGTAGTTCGTCAATAATTTCATAAACTTTTTTTATGGTATCCTTAGTATCCATTTGTTGGTGCGGATTATCCGAGGCATCATTTAAAGCGGCAAACTCCAGTCCAACATTTTGTGCGCTTTTTGCTTTCAGCTTATCTAGACTCAGATTTTTGGTCATCGTCATGGCAAAAGCTTCAATACTTCGGTATTCTTTTAATGTTTCCCTTTTTGACCATAACTTCAGAAAAATTTCCTGTACCACATCCTCTGCTTCAGCCGAACTTTTCAATAGCCTTAAGGCCAGTCTGAAAAGCTTATTCTTCATCGGAAGGATATCCTGTTTAAATTGTTCAACCGTCATTTATGATCGCTTTAATAACAAGACGAAATGCCTGCAATTTTATTACATCTTTTTAGAATATTTTTAAATAGCTGGCAATTACTGTCTTCGTTTGGATAACTTATATTTTTAATTATTTTTGTATGCCTTTACAAAGGTAAAAACGTTGATAATACTAAATATTTATAAATCTAAATTAAAAAATTATGTTTAAAGGACATCCTAAGGGATTAATTGCGGCGGCCCTCGCGAACATGGGAGAACGTTTTGGTTTTTATACCATGATGGCAATACTTGTACTGTTTTTACAGGCAAAGTTTGGCTTATCTGGAGAAAATGCAGGAATTATTTATGCCACTTTCTATGCATTGATTTATATTCTTGCATTAGTGGGGGGGGTAATTGCCGATAAAACTAAAAACTACAAAGGTACGATCCTTACTGGATTGGTCTTAATGGCTGTCGGTTATGGAATTATGTCTATTCCTACACCAACTCCAGTCCCAAATCAAACCTTGTTTTTAATATATTCTTTGATTGGTTTGTTTGTTATTGCCTTTGGTAATGGTTTATTCAAAGGAAACCTACAAGCACTAGTAGGGCAAATGTATGATCAAGGCAATTATAGTGATGAGAAAAGAGGATCTGGATTCCAAATCTTTTATATGTTCATCAATGTTGGTGCTGTAGTTGCTCCATTTGTTGCTCCTGGTATCAGAACTTGGTGGTTAAAACAACATAACTTTTTATATAATGCTGAGTTACCTTCTTTATGTCATACTCATTTAGATGGTAATTTAACGGTTGAATCTACAGCTAAAATGCAAGAATGGGCAAGTGCAGCTACCATTAATGGTTCAGTTACTGACTTAACAGCTTTCTCGAATGAATATTTGAATATATTTACTGAAGGATTCCATTATGCATTTGGTATTGCAATTATTGCAATGGCAATTTCATTTGTAATTTATATGTTTAATAAAAAACGTTTTCCAAATCCTACTTCAGCTGCTGAAATAACTGATGACAAGGGTAACAAAACAACGGTTAAGATGGATGTTGCAGAGGTTAGACAACGTATTTATGCTTTATTAGCTGTTTATGGTGTGGTAATGTTTTTCTGGTTCTCATTTCATCAGAATGGACTAACACTGACTTATTTTGCACGTGATTATACTTTATTGAATTTTGCTGGTATTACGCTTAATGTCGAGTCATTTCAGGCGATGAATCCATTTTTCGTGGTGTTCTTAACTCCAGCTGTTATTGCATTCTTTGCTTGGTTGAAGAGGAAAAATATTGAGCCTTCAACACCTAAGAAGATTGCCATTGGTATGTTCATTGCTGCTTCTGCCTATGTATTAATGTCATTTGCTTCAGTAGGTCTGCCATTACATTCTACCATTGATCCTGCTCAGGGAGGTACTCCACTGGATAGTATCAATAAGATTACTCCGCTGTTATTATTGGCTACATATTTTATTTTGACTGTTGCTGAGTTATTTATCAGCCCACTTGGAATTGCATTTGTATCTAAAGTGGCACCACCTCAATATCAAGGTTTGATGCAGGGTGGATGGTTAGGTGCTACTGCACTAGGTAACCAATTAC
>JAOZQX010000143.1:851-4849 GCA_029931995.1 Bacteroidales bacterium | reverse complement strand
ACCTTATTGCGTTCACCGCCCTCACGACTGAGATCAATAGCAGCAATAATTTCGTTGATTTCATGGATGCTTAAAACATCCGGAAGCTTGCGTCCAATTTTGGGAGCTTCCAATAATTCAGTTGGGTTTTTAGTAACGATATCTTCCAGCAACAAATATTTATAAAAGGCTTTAATGCCTGAAATAATACGTGCCTGCGAGCGGGCACTTAATCCCATTTTGTTAATCCACGAAACAAAATCTTTTAAGTGGCTGTACTCTAACTCATCCACTTTTAGCTCTAAATTGTTGAGCTCCATAAACTGGATCAGTTTTTCTATATCCCGCAAATAGGCCTGAATGGAGTTCTCCGAAAGGGATTTTTCCAATGACAAAAAAGATTTAAAACCTTTGATATAGATTTGCCAGTTCATGGATTAAAGGTAGTGAAATAGTGAAATAAACCCTTTAATATCTAAGATTAAAAAATAAATCCCCTCACTATTAGCAAGAGGATTTTAAAGCATTCTCAATTTAATATTGATTAAATAAACCTCACTTCCTTTACATTGTCTTTCGGATGACGATCGATGAGTTTATTCAAAGGATCGATACCCGCACGTGTTGGCTTATCAGTAACTTCAATAGAGATGGATTTAGTGTTACTCTCAATTTTATGTTTTTTAAGATAGAGTAGTTTATCCTCTCCATCCTCGTCTTTGGCGTAAACTCCAATATCTATCCAGTCGTTGAAATTTATCTCAGTTTCGACTCCCAAACTATCCGCTCTTAACTTCTTAGCATCGAAGGAAATGTTAAGACGGTATTTATTATTAGCCAGTTTCTCAGCCTGTACATCCTCCGTTTTATTTTCATAAAAGGTAATAGTTTCAAAAAAGTCGGTGATTAAATATTGCAAGCTATCAGGCGTAACTTTTCTAAACTCTCTTAACAAATCTTCGGAAGTAGGGTGGCGGTCTTCTCGGTATTTCCATTCGTTCAGGTAATTGCGTAACGCAAGGTTTACGTTTTCTTCTCCAATATAATCCTGAAAAGCATACATGATTATAGCCCCTTTGTGGTAGTGAATGTAAGCCTGATTTTCAGAATCAACTAAAGGCAGTTCTTTCTTTTCTTCACGAGTACGACCACGCAAATATTTATCCAGTTCATAGCGTAAAAATTTTGACATATCCAACTCAGGATAGCTGTGTTTCAATACCATTATGGATGAATATTCTGTTATCGATTCGCTTTGAAAACCACCCCCTTTTGTATTGGCTTCGCATACCTGGTGTCCCCACCATTGATGTCCAACTTCATGAGCCGTGACAAGAAACGGTGTATCGTAGATGCTTTTACTTACGTCCATTATAAATCCTATCGCTTCGGAGAAAGGGATGGTATTTGCAAATGATTGAGCAAAGCCTCTATATCTTGGAAACTCCATGATACGTAATTGGCGATATTGAAAAGGTCCAAATGACTTGCTGTAGTATTCCAATGATTTCTTCATGGCCGACATCATCCGTTCCAAATTAAAATCATGTTCATTGTGATAATAGATTTCAAGATTTATACCGTTCCATTCTTCCCTTAAAACTTCATATTGTGCCGAAACAATGGAGTAGAAATTTAAGATGGGGCGATCCATTTTATAATGAAAATATGTGCGATTGCCTTCTTCCCACTGATTGATCAAATAACCAGGAGCGATGGCAGTTTGTCCATGGCTTGTTCCAATTTTAATCTCAAAATTGATGTTGCCAAGATTGGTTCCAAATACCGAATTTTTATAACCCCTTGGATCATCTCTGTCTAGCATTCGTTCTTTTATCTCCAGGTCATATTTTTTTCGTTTACGATCTTTCTTCAATTCATAATCACTGTTGTATGCAATTTTCGGAAAGTAATAGTTATTAAAAAAGGTGCCATTATCAACCACATCAGTATTTGATTTATGATCAACAAAACCAATGGTTGTATAGGCAACTTCAAAATGAATGCTCAAACTATCTTGTGGCTGAAGCGGATTACTCAGTTTATAGATTGTATAAGCAAATTCCTCATACACTTTTTCAATTTTATTTTCACAATCAATTTTTAAATTTAGTAGCTCAACATTGACGTCTATTGCATTTTGAATGTGAATTTTATCAATGGCTTGATCTGTTTTGTTTTGCAGAATATATTTGCCTTTGGCCGTAAAATCTCTGCTTTCAGGATAGATTTCCACTTCAAGATTCACATCAATTATACGTGGTTGCGGAGTGAATTCAAATTGGCTAAGTGTTTTTTCATAAGCTGCAAAATAACGATCAATATCTTTTGCTGACTTATGTTTGTTTAGAACGTTTGTATTGTAAAAAATATAGCATCCAGATAAAGCAAAAAGCATAAATGATGCTGAAGCAAAGATTATAATCGATCTGTTTATTCTGTATCTTCCGCTTTTTATTCTGTCTTTTAATAAGGTGTCCATTCCTCTGGAAGAAAAATAAATTGAGGAGATAAATAAAAGGGCTGAAAAGCCAAACCAATATAAATTGCCCCAAGTGAAAGGTTCTAGAAAATGACCGTATTTATTCATGTCAGAATAAGTGCCTAAACTGGCTTCAGCGAATTTAAGTAAACGATGATCAAGACCAAGTTCAGGAACAAGGTCTATCATCGAAAAGAAAATGATAATCAAAACATAGCCCAGAAATTTATGATTTACTATGGCTTGGATGAAAAAAGCAAATAAAGTATAAAACACGATAAAAAGGAAGGTCTCTGCAAATAAGCTGGACAGGTACAAACCTATTTCTATATTGTGATATCCATACGATAGTTGGACAATTATTCCCATTAGCATTAATGAAAATAATAAAATGATATAGCTAAGAACCAAACCGAAAAATTTACCGCTTATACTCAATATGTCTGGAATGGGTAATGAGTCCTGAATAGGATTAAATTTTAAACTTCGTTCTTTCCAAATTAACTCACCACTAAAGAATATTAGAATTATTAGGAAAAATAGTTCGAAAAAGCTCAACATCTCTACAACAGTATATGTAGTGGGATAAACAACACTCCCAAATTGAAAACCTATTTTTAAGGAGTTTACAATGAGTAGAGCTAAGCCGGATATTATGATGGCTATAAAGGACACCTCACGGAATAAGTTCCGTGCATAAAACCAGCTCATTTGAGCCAGCTTATAAATGTTTGATTTCCATCCAAATTCAGCTTTGGTTTTGGGTAGTTTTACGTCAACGTTAATATGATTTTGAGTTTGTTTTTTTGCCTTAATTTTTCTTTTAGAGGATTTGCTAACGATAAATTCATATCGTTTGAGTGTGATAATAAGTCCTATCAGAGCAATATATATCCATAGCAACCTGTTGTACAGCATTCCTCCTGAAAAAGGGATCATTAAACTATTTTTTTCCGATACGGACCAATACATCGTAAGGTTTCTAATAGCTGTGCCTCCAAAGGGATCAATTAGTGAAGCAATCATACGACTGTCGATTTTTGCTATCAAAGATTGTGACATTAGCATTAGTACCAACAGAAAAATTCCTTGAGTATAAACAACAATGTTTTTTTTGCTAAGTGTACCACCGGCAAAGAAGAGTACACCCATGAAAAATATGTTTGGAAGTATAATGCTTAAATACGAATTAAAATAAGTGTAGATGTTGAATGGAAGGAGGTTATCCGGATTTCGCCAAGGCATAAACTCCCCAATGATACCTGCCAAAGGAATGGAGAGGGAAATCAGAAATAAAATTAAGAATGATCCCAGAAATCTTCCTAAAAGGTAATCTCTTTTTTTGATGGGGTTCACAAAGATCAGAGATTCTGTTTTATGCTCGTAATCGCGCAAAACAGGCACTCCCATAATTGCAGAGGCTAAAAGAGCCAGAAACATCGACACCTTAGTCCATAAGTTTGCAATGATTGCTGGTGCGTTTTCTTTTATAAGGCCTGCTGCTCCCAGTTTTCGCATTACCGGTGAGGTGATAATC
>JAOZQX010000143.1:0-841 GCA_029931995.1 Bacteroidales bacterium | reverse complement strand
TGAGTTCAAATTTGAATATTTCGTACCACATGATATTTTAATTTAAAAGGTTAGGAGTAAATTGGCTTAATTAGATGAGATTTCTAAAACAGGTGATTCGTCAATTTTCATATCTGTTATTTTTTTAAAATAAACATCTTCCAAATCGGCGATTGCAGGGCTGAATCCCTCACCTGGTTTTTCATCTGAATAAATATGAATCATTGGCTTGCCACCAACCATCTTCTCGTAAATCACGTTGTAGGCCGATTTATAATCCATCAATTGATTTTTTTCAATAGTTTTGCTCCACACTTTTCCTTCTATTTCCTGAACAGCATTTTGCGGATTTCCTTTAAAAAGAACACTTCCTTCATTTAAGATTGCCATATCAGAGCACAATTCTTTGACGTCATCCACAATGTGAGTGGATAGAATAACGATGGTGTTCTCACCCAGTTCGCTGAGGAGATTTAAGAAACGGTTACGTTCGGCAGGATCGAGCCCGGCGGTGGGTTCATCTACAATAATTAGTTTAGGATTGTTTAGCAAAGCCTGTGCAATGCCAAAACGTTGTTTCATCCCTCCTGAAAACCCTCCGATATTCTTTTTGCGAAGATGATACAGGTTTGTTTTAACAAGCAAAGAATCAATTAAATCTTTTCGTTCTTTTTTATTAGTTATTCCTTTAAGTACAGCCAGATGACTCAATAGTTTTTCAGCTGAAATTTTTGGGTATACGCCAAATTCTTGAGGCAAATAGCCCAACACTCTTCGGATTTCGTCTTTTTGTTCTATAATATTTGTCCCATTTAAAAAGGCTTTTCCTTTGGTGGGTTGCTGAAGGGTTGCAATGATTCGC
>JAOZQX010000142.1 GCA_029931995.1 Bacteroidales bacterium | reverse complement strand
ACGGGCAATATTTAGCCCAATCTTATGTTTTAAAACTAAACTTTGGATTTACCCGAAAAACAGTTAATCCGGCATTAAATATACGAAAAATGAAATTCTTTGATTTCCTAAAACAAAAGAAATTTTATATACACGTTTCATTAGCAATAGTTGCATCTTTTTTGCTTTTGTGGTTAATACTTAGTAGCCTTAATTCATACACTCGCCATGGAGAAATTATCTCCGTTAGGGATTATACAGGGCTGAGTATGGAAGAAATCGACACATTACCCAATGAGCATCATTTCCGTTATATTATTAAAGATTCTATTTATAACTCGACTAAGAAACCGGGCTCAGTTGTACTACAAAATCCTCTTCCTAATTCGAAAGTAAAACGTAAGCGAAAAATTTATTTGACCATTATTGCCAAGATGCCGGAAATGATCCGCATGCCTAACCTGATAGATCTCTCATTGCGACAATCGCTGGTTACCATAGATGCACATGGGTTAGAGGTAAACACACTACAATACATTCCCGATTTTGCTGAAAATGCTGTACTTGATCAACTTTATGATGGCGATATCATTTTGCCGGATTCGTTGATTCAAAGAGGAGCAAAAGTTGATTTGATTTTGGGAAAAGGCTACGATCCACGTAAAATAAAACTTCCTTTCCTAATTGGAATGACACAAAAAGATGCACATAAATTTTTGCATCAATCCTCACTAAATTTTGGTGAAGAAATTATTTTAGATAGCACTGAATATGGCACTTACAGAGTTTATATGCAAGAGCCGTCGTGGGATACAGATACCCTGCTAAATTATGGCGATTTTATTAGTTTATGGTATCGTTCTGATTTCGATTTTAATTTTGATAAATACATTGAGGATTTACTTCCCAACACTTTAACCAAAGATTCTATTCTTATGTCTGTTGACTCACTACTTTTTGAAACTGCCAACGATTTTTAATATTTTGACAAGAAATGAGTAATCAGGAAACAGAAGAAATAAATGAATTATTTGAACATTATCGCTTTGAAGTAGATAAGGGTCAGGGTTTATTACGCATTGATAAATTTTTGATGCAACGTATTGAAAATGCCAGCCGAAACAGAATACAAAATTCTGCCAAAGCCGGTAATATTTTGGTTAATAATAAAGCTGTTAAACAAAACTATAAAGTTAAACCACTGGATGTAATCTCGATTGTTTTAGCCTACCCACCGCGAGAAATTGAAATCATTCCACAAGATATTCCCTTAAATATTGTATACGAGGATGAGGATATTATGCTTGTGAATAAGGAATCGGGGATGGTTGTACATCCGGGAGTTTCTAATTATGATGGCACACTAATCAATGCACTAACTTACTATATCGAACATAAATCACCTTTTAAGAGTGAATCTAGTCAGCCTCATTTAGTTCATCGTATTGATAAAGATACCAGCGGTATTTTATTAATTGCGAAAAGCGAATTGGCACAAACACGTTTGGCAAAAAATTTCTTCGACCACACCATTGACCGAAAATATCAGGCTTTGGTTTGGGGCGAACCTAAAGAAGAGGAAGGCACAATTACTGGCCATATTGGACGCAGTTTAAAAGACCGAAGAGTAATGACCGTTTTCCCCGATGGAGAATATGGACGTGAAGCTATTACTCACTATAAAATTTTAGAACGCTTTGGATATGTTACCTTAGTTGAATGTATTTTAGAAACGGGACGTACTCATCAGATACGTGCACATTTCAAACACATTGGGCATCCTTTATTTAACGATAAAACCTATGGTGGAGATTCAATTTTAAAAGGTACAACCTTTACAAAGTATAAGCAGTTTGTTCAAAATTGTTTTAAATTATTACCTCGCCAAGCTCTACATGCAAAACAGTTGGGATTTGAACATCCTATAAATGGGAAACAAATGGAATTTAATTCGGAACTACCCGAAGACATGAAGTCTGTAATTGATAAGTGGGAATCTTACACTAAAACCAAGGATATCAATAATTAATAAATTACGATTTTGTGCATTTCAATTGATGTGGGTGTTTGAACCCTAAGGAAATAATACCCTGCACTATATTTTCCGAAATAAAAATCAAAATGTTTTATTGGCGCATCCATAATATGTTTTTCAATCTCTCTGCCTGATTCATCATAAATTGTAAAAATTACGTCATCAACTAAATCAGTGCCAAGATAAACTGTTACAAGATCATCAGAAGGCAAAGGATTGATCACTGAAACAACCCTAATATATTCCTCTTTAATAATGCTTTCATTATTAAAAGAATTCGAGATTTGCAATGTAACATCGTAAACACCAGCAGTTTGATAAGTTATTGATGGAGGTATTTGTAAGGTAGAGCTTCCGGGTATTCCTCCTTCAAAAGTCCATGCCCATTGTGTTGGAGAACCCATCGATAAATCAGAAAAAGTTAAAGACCCACCAATTGGAATAACGACCATATCAGCCTCAAAATCAGGAATAAATAAAACGCTATTGTACTGAACTCCGCTTATATCTTCCACTCCAGTATTATCAGGATCTAACCAAGGTTGTAGTTTTCTGTCATCTGTCACATCATTAGACTCCCATGAATAAGAAAATTTACCGTAATAATCGGGTGCAGTTAAGTTGTTACAACTAGCCAATCCTCCAGTTAATGCACCCACAATTTTCCCATCCAGATTAAAAATTGGTGCACCTGAAGAACCCCCTTCTGTTACACCATGGCCACTAGCTGTTTCCGACCAAATTACTCGCCAATACATCCCATCGGGATTATCGGAGGTAGCATCATAATTTGAAGATACTAAAGGAGATGTATAGCTTGAGATTTTTTTAATATCGCCCGAAGGATGATGGATTGTAACTCCTGAATTACTAGCTTCTAAGGAACGACTCCAACCATTAAAATATGGGTCATATTCTTCTGGTACTTCTTGATTTAACAACAGAAGTTTAAAATCGGAGGCTATAGTGACATCGTTTTCAGTTCTTGCAATAAGACTCGCACCCGTCATCGTATTGATAGAAGGTTCAGTAGCAGGATCATTGCAATCTTCCGATTCGTAATTAAAATAAAATATCCAAGATGAATAATCAGCAGCACTGGAAGCTGGGCCACAGTGATTGGCCGTAAGAAAATATGGTGTAAAATTGTTTCTGGTATTATTAATCAAACTACCAGTACACCAAGACAAACCGGATCCCTCTTTCACCTGAATACGAGCAACACCTTTTTTTTGCTGCTGCCAGTCTTGCCCTTCCGAACAGTTAACATTTATCTCACAACTACCGCTATGATTAAATCCTTTATAGGTTCCAAAACCCGAATCGCGATAAACATACCCAAGCTCTGAAATAATAAATGGTGTTTTTTCGGCAGATGAAGCCGAAACAAAGTATTCAAGAATTACTACATCTCCTTCAATTAGTTCGGTACCAAAATACCCATCAGCAGAGTAATTATCAGATGTAAATGCACCTATAAATTGGTTTTTTGTTTCGTTATACAAAAATAATTCGGCATCATCAGGCAATTCAAAATTCTTAAAATACACGGCCAAGGCCTCAGCACCGGATGAATGTATGGCCAACTTCCATACTTTATCGCCATTATCAAGTGTAAACCATGTTCCCGAATTCACAGGACTCAAATCTGTATTAATCGTGAAACCAATTTTATGAGGCACAATACCTCCTTCATTACTTTTCTCGCTCAAAGAAATCGAACTTCGATCGGCATGAACTTCAATTTTTTGAAAATTGGAATTAAAGCGTTCCGAGCTAAAACTCTTTGGATATCCACCACGGTCAATTTGAGATTTAGCAGGGCTAAATGAGAATAAAAAGCTTAAAATCAAGAGATAGGAAAATTGTCTCATTTATTCAAATAATTGGGTTACACATATGTCAAAACAAAGATAACATACTTACGTAAAGTCATAACCGTTTATTGTGTGTTTTACTAAAAGTTGAGTTTTCATAATTAGCATTAAAATTGTACATTTGAACTTCTTTGAAAAATCCTTAAAAATTATTTATGAATACCATTAAACAAACCTTAAGAGATTCTGTAGTTGCACGTTGGTCGGCAGTTATTCTTATTAGCATCATGATGTTTTCAAGCTATTGCTTTTATGATATTTTTGCTGCTATTAAACCCAATTTGCAAGCCCAAACCGGAATTAATAATGCCGAGTATGGAGCCATTGTTGGAGCTTACTCATTTGCCAATGTCTTTTTGGTTATGGCCTTTTTGGGAGGGATGATTCTGGATAGATGGGGTGTACGTAGGACGGGGTCAATTTTTGTTGTATTTCTTTTCATCGGAACTTTTTTAACTGCTTATGGGGCAACGAGTACTTTCTCCAATGGTGGCTGGGGATATAATTTCTTTTCCTCATTCCTAAAAACATATTCGCCCGAATTAAAAATGATGATACTGGGTCGATTACTGTTTGGATTGGGAGCTGAAACCTTTTATGTAGTTATCGACAAAGTTATTGCCAAATGGTTTAAAGGAAAAGAATTGGCTCTGGCATTTGGGATTAGTTTGGGACTTGGCCGTTTCGGAACAGTAATCGCTTTGGTTCTATCAACCCGCTTAATACCAGCAGTCGGGCCTATTGATACAGCCATGTGGTTTGGTATAATCATTACATTAGTAGCTGTACTCTGCTTCCTTGGATATTTAATTTATGATGTTAAACTGGATAAAAGTAAAACTGCAGAGGATTTAGAGGACGAAGAAAAATTCAACTTTAAAGAATTTTTAGGACAATTCTCTAATAAATCGTTTATCTATATCACGCTATTATGTATTCTATTTTATGCTGCTGTATTTCCATTTATTGA
>JAOZQX010000141.1 GCA_029931995.1 Bacteroidales bacterium | reverse complement strand
AGTGAGTTTTTACTAAAAGAAACTAAAGCGGAAAACGTTTTTATCCCAGAAGAATTTGATGAGGAACAACAACTAATTGTTCAAACTTGCGAAGACTTTCTTGAAGCAGAGGTGTTTCCAAATCTTGATCGTATAGATACTCAAGAAAAGGGCTTAATGGCCGATCTTGTAACTAAGGCTGGTGAACTAGGACTTTTAGGAATCTCAGTCCCTGAAGAATATGAAGGATTTAACCAAAATTTCCTCACAAATATGCGAGCCAATGAGGCTATGGGTGCTGCAAACTCATTCTCGGTTGCATTTATGTGTCATACCGGAATTGGTACATTGCCCATCCTTTATTACGGTAATGAAGAGCAAAAACAAAAATATGTACCTCAATTTGCAAGTGGTGAATTAAAAGCAGCCTATTGTTTAACTGAACCTGGAGCAGGATCTGATGCCAACTCGGGAACTACCAAAGCTGTTCTTTCTGATGATGGAAAACACTACATCCTTAACGGAGCTAAAATGTGGATTACCAATGGTGGTTTTGCCGATGTTCAAACGGTTTTTGCAAAGATTGATAACGACCGTGTTTTGAGTGCTTTCATCGTTGAAAAAGACTGGGAAGGTGTTGTTATCAATGCTGAAGAAAAGAAAATGGGAATCAAAGGATCATCTACTACACAAATTTTCTATAATGACGTAAAAGTTCCGGTAGAAAACATGTTAGGAAAAAGAGGCGAAGGTTTCCGCATTGCGTTAAATATTCTTCATATTGGTCGTATTAAATTGGGCGCTACTGTAATTGGTGCTGCTAAACGTGCGATTACGCAAAGTGTTGTATACTCAAACGAACGTAAGCAATTCAGTCAGCCTATTTCAAATTTTGGAGCCATCAGAGGTAAACTTGGTGAGCAAGTTATTCAAGCATTTGCAACAGAATCTGCAGTTTATAAAGCGAGTAAAGATGTGAATGACACCATTGATGCATATATTGCAGATGGTATGCCTTACGGCGAAGCACAAATTAAAGGTGCAGCTCAATTCGCTATCGAATGTGCATTAATAAAGGTACTGGGTTCTGAGGCCTTAGATTATATCGTTGATGAATCGGTACAGATTTATGGAGGTATGGGATTCTCTGCCGAAGCACCTGTTGATCGTGGATATCGAGATTCCAGAATTAACAGAATCTTCGAAGGAACGAATGAAATCAATCGTTTGTTAATTGTGGATACTGTTCTTAAACGTTCGATGAAAGGTGAGATTGATTTATTCAACCAAGCTAAAGTTGTTGTTGACAAACTAAACGAAGAAACAGATCATAAATTCGAAATCAAAAGCTATTACGAAGAGCGTAAAGAAAACGTTCAAAATTTCAAAGACGCAGTTCTTATGATCTTAGGTGTTGCTTCTGACAAATTCAAACGTAAGTTTGTTTACGAACAAGAAATCTGGATGAATATTTCGGATATGATTATTCAATTGTACGCAGCTGAGTCAACACTTTTACGTGTGCAAAAAATGGAAATCAAGAAAGAGCAAAATGAAGAAAACGGTTATGAAGAGCTGAAACTTTATAAAGACATTCTAAATGTTTATATGTATGAAGCAGCTACAATTATTCGCAAAGCCGGAGAAGATGCAATCAACTCGTTTTCAGAAGGCAAAGAGCAAGAATTGCTATTAGAAGCATTGGCGAAATTTACAAAAGTAAGTCCGGTTAATGTTAAAGAAGCAAGACAAGCAATTGCCACTAAATTAATTGATGACAATATGTATAAGTTTTAATTAACAAAACATTATATTCTTAAGCCTCCCGATACTATCGGGAGGCTTTTTTTATGTGAATCAAAAAGGACAAATATTCCATTTTGGTATTAATTAAAAAAAATCATGATGCCTAATGAAACCATAATTATTCCTGATAAAGTTGTATTGAATAAAATTTACCTTATCCGAGAACAAAAAGTCATGCTTGATAGAGATCTTGCAAAACTATATGGTGTACAGACCAAAGCACTTAAACAGGCAGTTAAAAGAAATACAAATCGTTTCCCTTCAGATTTTATGTTTGAAATGAATATTAATGAATTTAAAAATTGGAGGTCACAAATTGTTACCTCCAATCCAAACGATAAAATGGGTCTACGTTATATGCCCTATTGTTTCACTGAACAAGGTGTAGCTATGCTTTCAAGTGTTCTTAATAGTCCTCAAGCCATTGAGGTTAATATTCAGATTATAAGAATATTTACACGTATGCGCAAAAAGATAGTAACGCATAAAGATATTCTTCTGAAACTTGAAAAAATGGAAAACCAAACACTTAAAAACACAGATGATATCCAACTAATTTTCAAATATCTGAAAAAGCTATTTACTCCTGCTCCAACAAAACCTAAAAACCAAATCGGATACAAACAAAAATAGTGAGCATTAGTTTATTGAAAAATAAAAACAGCCTGTAATAAGAATCACAGGCTGTTTCCAAAAAAGTCTTTATCTATTTATAATCCGAAACTTATTTCAAAATTGCTTTCGAGATTACAATGCGTTGTACTTGATTTGTTCCTTCATAAATCTGGCATAATTTTACATCACGCATGATTTTCTCAACACCAAATTCAGTACTATAACCATCACCACCCATTACCTGAACAGCATTGGTAGCAATTCTCATAGCTACGTCCGAAGCATATAACTTAGAAACAGCAGAATATTTTGATGCACTTCTTTGTTTAGTATCGTACTCCCAAGCTGCCCTCCAGGTAATCATACGAGCTGCTTCAAGTTCAGTGTACATATCAGCCAACATAAAACCAATGGCTTGATTAGCAGCAATAGGTTTCCCAAACTGAATACGATTTTTGGACCAATCTTTAGAAACTTCATAAGCTTCGCGGGCAGCACCAATACTCAATGCTGCAACGCCAGTACGTGTACGATCAAAGGTTTTCATGGCGATCAAGAAACCATGGCCTTCCATTCCTAAACGGTTTTCAACAGGAACTTCAACATCTGTAAAAATAATTTCATTTTGAACTGATGCTTTCTGACCCATTTTTTCCAAATTAGGTTTAACCTCAATACCGGGCAAATTTGATGGAACAACAAAAGCGGTCAAACTTCTCGATCCTTTTTCAGGATCGGTTTGAGCAAATACGGTGAAGAATGAAGCAACTCCACCATTGGTAATAAAACGTTTATGACCATTCAGAATATATTTATCGCCTTTTAAAATGGCTGATGATTTAATTCCCTGAACATCTGAGCCCGCATTGGGTTCAGTTAGGCAATAAGCTGCAACAGCTTTTTCTTCAACAATTTGACCGAAAAATTTATCCTGCTGTTGTTCGTTTGCTGCCAAAAGCATAGGAGTTAAAGCCAAGGTATTTGCATCAATACAAATTCCAATTCCAATACAACCGGCTCCCAATTCTTCCGAAGTCAAAGCACTATCAAAAATATTGAAACCACTACCGCCAAATTTCTTTGGCATAGGGCCGTTCATGATTCCTTCATCATAGGCCTTTTTAACAATTTCCCATGGAAAGTCCGCTAATTTATCGTATTTCAGCCTATTAGGACGAATTACTTTGTCAGCAAAATCACGATACTTCTCAATAATTTGCTGTTGCTCGTTGGTTAAGGAAAAATCTATCATTTATGTCTTTATTATAGGTTAGTAAATAAAAATACGTTTCACAAATTTAAAAAAAATATTTGGAGGAAATAGCCACTTATCAAATTATTCATCCGTTTAAATAATTATTTCTTTACACCTTCATTTTTTTTACTATTTTTCAAAAAGAATAATTACGCGTCTTTTTTTACTGCCATTACTAAGCATACATTTATTAACCCATTTAAAAATTGTATTATGAGATCAGGAACACAAAAAATTACCTTAATTTTTCTCTTTAGCACTTTATTTCTACTAACAGCCTGCAATCTATTAAACAGTGATAAAAGATTGCATGTCCTGCATTTTGAGAACTCAGTAGGGGAAAAAGGAATAACCACCTCAAAATATGATGATACAGGTTTAAATATTGGTGCAAAATGGGAATTGCTGGATGGCAGTCGTTGGTCTGAAAATTATCATAATTATGATGAAAACGGGAATATGGTTTTAAAATATCGTGAATTCTCTGACGGTCTAATCTCTTACAACTGGTACACTTACAATGAAAATAATCAATTACTAAAAGAAAAATTCTTCCGTTCGGATAGCATCCAGGGTGTGACTTATTTTAATTACGCTGAAAATGGGCGATTATCAAATATGGACTGCCATGGATTTAATGGCTGGCTTCATGGTTTAATTGAGATGAAGTACGACGAAAAAGGGCTTAAAACCAGCGCAAGTATTTTAAAGGATGGGAACGAAATTGGTTCTATTAATTATGAGTACGAAAACGGATTATTGATTAATGAAATCTGGGATTTCAACCAAAAATACAGCCAAACACTTAGCTATGAATACGTAGAATACGAAAAGCCGAATCGTCAAGCTTATCCGTCGTCCAATGTATTTATCACGAATACCTATAATTATAAAGTTGTTTTAGAAGAATACGATTATAACAATCAAGGCGGAGGTCCCTCCCACTTTGAATATGATGAAGAGGGTAAATTAGTTAAGAAGATTTTTACCCGAGCTGATGGTTTACAAACCATTACCGATTTTGAATATGATGAAAATGGATTGCTGGCTAAGTCCATCCGAAATTATAACTCAGGAGAAAAAGGGATTTTCAATTATAAATTTAACGGCAACCGTAAACTTGTTGAAAAAACCTTTTCGCTTCCTAATGATGTTGAGGGCTATGAGAGATATGAGTACAATGGTAAAAGGCAATTGGTAAAAGGCG
>JAOZQX010000370.1 GCA_029931995.1 Bacteroidales bacterium | reverse complement strand
AAAATTGTTTGACCAATCATACTTGTAGCACCAATAATAGCAATTTTCATGAGCCTTATAGAATGAAGTTTAAGAATAAAATATTGTTCACAATGCAAGCAAATTTACTTATTTTATTCCTAAAGATTTAAAAATTTAACAGAATTCTTACTATTCGTATTTCAAGGCTTCTACAGGGTTTTTGCTTGCTGCCTGATATGCTTTAATACTTACAATAATGATTGATAACACCAAGCTTATAAGTCCTGCCAAAGGGAATATCCACCATTTGATTTCAGTACGGTACGAGAAGCTTTGAAGCCAATCATACATGAAATAATAAGCCAATGGCCAGGCAATAATATTGGCTATAATAACCAATTTTGCAAATTCGGATGTGAGAAGACTTACAATTCGTGATACACTGCCACCCATTACTTTTCGGATACCAACTTCTTTGGTTCGTTGTTCGGCATTATGGGTGGTTAAACCGAATAATCCCAGCATTGCAATAAAGATTGCTAAAAGCGTGAAATAGATAAACAAGTCGCCCATGGTGATCTCAGAGCGGTATAATTCATTTAAACGTTGTTCTTGTATGAAATAATCAAAAGGAATAGACGGGTACATCTCATTCCATTTGTTTTCAAGATTACGGATGATCTGAACTTCATTTATTGGATTATATCTAACGCTCATATAATAGTTAGTCACATCTGAGAATATAATCATAGGCTTAATATCCTCATGCAATGAGGCGTAATTGAAATTTTCAACAACACCAATAATTTTCAATCTTGTATCGTTGCCGTCTGTATCGGGGATAATCATATGTTTTCCAAGTGGATCATCCCATGGGAGTTCTCTCTTTAAGCTGTTGTTGATGATGATATTTGTCGAATCGGTTCGACTGTTTTCGTAAAAATTGCGTCCCATCAATAGTTTGGTTTCCATCATTTCCAAATAATTAGGGGCAACTTGTAAGAATAAGATCATCTTTGAATCGCCTGCTACGCCACCTTCCGGCATAAAACTCCGGCGATGATTAAAGTAACCTAAAGCCTGTGAGCTGGATGTAATAGCTTCTACACCGGATATGTTTGCGAACTCTGCTTTAATGGTTTCATAATTTTCCTGAAGTTTTGTTTCGCGCATAGCGATGGTAATCAGGTTGGATGGGTTAATACCAATATCTTTATCCTGCATATAATTTAATTGTCGGTACACAACGATTGTGCTGCAAATTAAAAATACTGAAATAACAAATTGAAGCACCACCATTATATTCATGAAGAACGATTTTTTGCTGCTTCTGAAAAGATTGCCCTTCAATACTCTTATAGGTTGAAAGGCGGAAATGAATATGGCCGGATAGCTTCCCGAAAC
>JAOZQX010000140.1 GCA_029931995.1 Bacteroidales bacterium | reverse complement strand
AAGAAGAGGGGAGAGATTAGGCTCTGCGAACCTCTAGCAACCTTCCTGACAAAGGAAAAGGTGCTACAACCTAACCCAATATTGGGATTGATAAATTAACACGTAATTAATGAATAAATTTTTTAGAATACTTTGAAACCACACCACCAATAGTTTATTTTTGGTATGTAACGGCATATAATAATGACAAAAGAAAAATATATATACGAAGAGATTAAAAAAAGAGTATTGGTTCTTGACGGGGCAATGGGTACTATGATCCAAAACTACAAGCTTAGCGAGAAGGATTATAGAGGAGAACGTTTCGCTGATTTTCCCCAAGATTTAAAAGGAAATAATGATCTTCTGAATATTACCCAAGCACAAATTATTTTGGATATTCATAAAGAATATTTAAAAGCCGGAGCCGATATTATCGAAACAAATACGTTCAATGCCAATAGAATTTCAATGGCAGATTATGGCATGGAGAATATTGTGCGTGAGATCAATATCAAGGCTGCCCAAATTGCTGTTCAAACAGCAAACGAATTTTCAAACTTAACTCCGGAGAAACCACGATTTGTTGCCGGATCTATTGGCCCAACAAATAAAACTACGTCCTTGTCGCCAAAGGTTGAAGACCCTGCGTATCGGGCAGTTGATTTTGATGAGATGTACGAATGCTACTATGAACAGGCGGATGCATTGATAGAAGGTGGAGTTGATTTGTTTTTGCTGGAAACCATTTTTGATACATTAAATGCAAAAGCGGCCATCATGGCTATGGAAGATGTGATGAAAGCTCAGGGCAAGCGAATCCCGCTTATGATTTCCGGTACAATCACTGATGCCAGCGGACGAACGCTTTCCGGACAAACCGTTGAGGCTTTTCTTAATTCTGTTTCTCATATTGATTTGTTGAGCATTGGTTTAAATTGTTCGCTGGGTGCTAAAGATTTACGTCCATATTTGGAAGAGCTATCTCAAAAATCTTCCAACTTTATTAGTGTTCATCCCAATGCAGGCCTGCCAAATCAGTTTGGAGAGTATGACGAAAGTCCGGCTGATATGGCCTTGCAAATTAGAGACTTTACCGATAATAATTTTGTGAATATTATTGGTGGATGTTGTGGAACAACCCCTGATCATATTCGTGAAATGGTGAAACTTGCCGAAAAGGCAATTCCACATAAACAAAACGCTCCATCCCAAGAATTAAGCTTAAGTGGCTTAGAACCCTTAACTGTTTTTCAGGGGAGTAATTTCATAAATATTGGAGAGCGAACCAATGTAAGTGGTTCGGCTAAATTTGCCCGTTTGATTCGTGAAAAGAAATATGAAGAAGCGCTATTGATAGCCCGTAATCAGGTAGAGGGAGGTGCTCAGATATTGGATATCAGCATGGATGATGCTTTGCTGGAAGCCGAAAGAGAAATGGTCACTTTTCTGAATCTATTAGCCTCAGAGCCAGAAATATCACGATTGCCATTTATGATCGACTCATCTAAATGGACCGTTATTGAGGCCGGATTAAAATGTATGCAGGGTAAAGCAATTGTAAATTCAATAAGCTTGAAAGACGGGGAGGAAATTTTTTTTAAACGAGCTTCAAAAATTAAACTTTATGGGGCTGCAGCCATTGTTATGGCTTTTGATGAAGAAGGTCAGGCGAGCTCTTATGAACGTCGGATCAAAATCTGCGAAAGAGCTTATAAATTACTGACTGAGAAAATAAATTTCCCTGCTGAAGACATCATTTTTGACCCCAATATCTTAACCATCGGAACAGGCATCGACGAACACAACTCCTATGCCGTTGATTTTATCAAAACTGTAAAATGGATTAAGGAAAACCTGCCACATGCCAAAGTTAGTGGTGGTATTAGTAATCTTTCATTCTCCTTTCGGGGAAATAATGTTGTTCGCGAAGCCATGCATTCGGTATTTCTCTACCATGCAATTAAGGCTGGTTTAGATATGGGAATTGTAAATCCGGGCATGCTTCAAATTTATGATGAGATTCCAAAAGATTTGTTAACACTGCTTGAAGATATTGTTTTAAATCGAAGAAAAGATGCTACTGATCGATTGATCCTTTTTGCTGAAAATCTCAAATCGGATAACAAAAAGGATAAAAAAGTAGAAGAGTGGAAAACATTTTCTGTAAATGAAAGGCTAAAGCATGCACTTATAAAAGGAATTACGGATCAGGTTGAAGATGATGTGGAAGAGGCTCGTCAGAATTATCCTAAGGCAATTGAGGTTATTGAAGGTCCATTAATGGATGGAATGAATATAGTTGGCGATTTGTTTGGTTCCGGGAAAATGTTCCTGCCTCAGGTCGTAAAAAGTGCCAGAGTAATGAAAAAAGCTGTTGCAAAACTTTTGCCATTTATCGAAGCTGAAAAAAATAAATCGAAGGAATCACAGTCAGCTACAAAAGTATTAATGGCTACGGTGAAAGGGGATGTGCACGATATCGGGAAAAATATTGTGGGTGTAGTTTTAGCCTGTAATAATTTTGAAGTAATTGATTTGGGTGTGATGGTTTCGTCTGAGAAAATTCTACAGGTTGCACAAGATGAAAATGTGGATTTGATTGGGTTGAGTGGTTTAATTACTCCATCGCTTGAGGAAATGGTTCATGTTGCCAAAGAGTTGGAGCGAAAGAGAATGAATATTCCTTTACTGATTGGTGGGGCAACTACTTCTAAGATTCATACGGCAGTAAAAATTGAACCCGAATATTCGGCACCGGTGATTCATGTCTTGGATGCCTCCCGAAGTGTAGGAGTGGCATCTAAAAGTATTTCAGAACAATTAGCTGGTCCTTTTTTTGAAGGCATTAAAGATGAATATGATCAAATCAGAACGAAATTTTATGATAAAAAAGAGCAATCTGTTTTTATTCCTTTGGAAAAGGCCAGAGAAAATGCGCTCAAACTTAACTGGGATAATGAAACTATTTACAAACCTAAAATTCTAGGAAATAAATATTTCGAGGATTATTCCTTGTCGGATATCGCAAAATATATCGACTGGACATTCTTTTTCCATGTCTGGAAGATAAATGGAAAGTATCCTGCCATTTTTGAGGATGCTATAAAAGGCGAAGAAGCTAAAAAATTATATGATGATGCCATTCGAATATTAGGTGAGGTAGTTGAAAGCAAGATGTTTAAGGCAAATGGGGTTGTTGGTTTTTATCCTGCAAATTCAGTGGGTGATGATGTAATAATTTATGCTGATGAAAGTAGAAAAGAGGAAAAGGAACGACTCTATTTTCTGAGAAATCAGCAGGAGAAACAAGATAATTACCCTAATTTGAATTTATCTGATTTTATTGCCCATGTTCAGACAGGAAAAACGGATTATATTGGTGCCTTTGCCGTCACAGCCGGGATTAATCTGGGAAAATGGATAAGTCAAGCTGAATCTGAGCTTGATGATTATCGTTCAATTATGCTTAAAGTTCTGGCTGATCGCCTAGCTGAAGCCTTTGCAGAATTGATTCATGAAAGGGTGCGGAAAGAATTTTGGGGCTATGATAAAGACGAAACCTTAAATATTCAAGAAGTGCTAAAAGAGAGATATCAGGGAATTCGTCCTGCTCCGGGATACCCCGCTTGTCCGGATCATGCAGAAAAACAAAGCCTTTTCAAATTATTAGATGCCGAAAGTATGGGGATTACGTTAACCGAAAATTTTGCTATGTATCCGGCAGCATCGGTGAGTGGATATTATTTTGCAAACCCCAATTCGCAATATTTTAATGTGGGTAAGATTAGTAAAGATCAAATTGCTGATTATGCAAAACGCAAAGGAAATTCCATTCAGGAAACCGAACGATTATTAAACGCAAATTTAAACTACAAATAGAATACGATGAAGGTAATTGAACATTTTAACAAAGACTCGAAAACTCATTTTTCATTTGAATTATTACCGCCACTTAAGGGTCATAATATAGAAATGATTTATAAAACGATTGACAATTTAATTGAATTTGATCCATTAAATATTAATATCACTTATCATCAGGAAGAGGCTGTTTATAAAAAGCATTCCTCTGGTCTTCTCGATAAAAAATCGATTCGCAAACGGCCAGGTACTGTGGCAATTTCAGCAGCCATAAAATATAAATATCCCGAAGTTCATGTTGTGCCACACATTATTTGTGGAGGTTTTACGAAAGATGCTACAGAGTATGCACTTATTGATTTGAATTTTCTTGGGATTACAGACTTGCTTGTTTTAAGAGGTGACCCTCAAAAAAGTGAAAGATATTTTAAAGCGGAAGAAGGGGGTCATGCCAATGCTTCAGAATTGGTAAAGCAAATAATGGATATGAATAGGGGTCGGTATTTAGACGAAGAGCTTGAAAATAAGACCAAGACAGATTTTTCTATCGGTGTGGCTGCATATCCCGAGAAGCATATTGAGGCGGCCAATCTAGAAACGGATTTAAAACATTTAAAACAAAAGGTGGATGCTGGTGCCGATTATATTGTTACTCAGATGTTTTTTGACAACAAGAAATATTTTGATTTTGTACTAAAATGCAGAGAGATAGGAATTGATGTGCCTATTATCCCCGGTCTAAAACCGATTACAAGTCTTAGTGATTTAGCTTTATTACCCCAAGTTTTTAATATTGATATACCTCATGCTTTGGTAAAAGAAGTATCGAAATGTAAAAACAATCGAGAAGCCTTTCAAGTTGGTATTGAGTGGGGCATTGAGCAAAGTAAGGAATTAATAAAATTTGGAGTGCCAGCCCTGCACTTCTTTACAATAGGCATTTCCGATAATATTAAAGCAATAGCAAAAGAGGTTTTCTAATTATATTAGAATTGAAACTTTGAAACCGAGAATGATTTTTCTTTTTCGAAATCTTTC
>JAOZQX010000139.1 GCA_029931995.1 Bacteroidales bacterium | reverse complement strand
ACTCTCGAGTTCGAATGAGTTCCTTGATCCGGTTTTTGTATGGAGAATCTTTAAACAGTTTTACATAGTCAACTTTTACAATATTGCTTTTTAGCTGAAAATTATTTTTGTGTTCTTCGTAATACCTTTCAATTTCTTCAATATTTACAATTGTATCAAGCCTTTGTTTAATTAGTAGCGATTCGTACTTGTAAATTATTAGTGAATTTTGGTAGGTTTCCAGTTGTTTGCTAAAATTTTTTTCTTTGTCGCTAAGGTTAGCATTGGCTTGCATAACTACCAATTGTTGTCTTATCCAGTTGTTAATAAAACTCTTCACGATCATGAGGCTGTCTGTGGCCGAACTGTTTACTGGTACAATACCCTGAATATCCGATTCGTATAAATATATGTTATGAACTCGAGCCAAAACAGTGTCATCATTATTCTTATTGGGATTATTGCAGGAAAGCATAAATCCCAGTAGAATGAATAATATTGTTTTGATACTTTTTGTCATGAAAATAATTATTTTATCTGCTATAATTAGGCGCTTCGCGGGTAATTGTAATGTCGTGTGGATGACTTTCAATTACACCTGCCGGTGTAACTTTTATAAACTTTGCATT
Organism: Bacteroidales bacterium; assembly: GCA_029931995.1. GTDB lineage: Bacteria > Bacteroidota > Bacteroidia > Bacteroidales. The sequence goes on along the minus strand of JAOZQX010000139.1, from coordinate 4,317 downwards.
CATAAGATCGGCTATGGATGCGGAGCCGGTATATCCCATTCCGGCTTTTAAGCCACCAATCATTTGATGAATCACTTCGCTTAAATCTCCTTTAAAAGGAACGCGTCCAACAATACCTTCAGGTACTAATTTATTGATGTCATCTTCGGCATCTTGGAAATAGCGGTCTTTTGATCCCTTTTGCATGGCTTCAATAGATCCCATTCCGCGATATGTCTTGAATTTTCTTCCTTCGTAAATAATGGTTTCTCCGGGCGACTCGTCCACTCCGGAAAATAGTGAACCGGCCATAATAGTGTGTGCTCCGGCTGCAATAGCTTTTACTATATCTCCGGTAAACCGGATGCCTCCATCGGCAATAACAGGAATACCACTTCCTTTAAGTGCTTGAGTTACATTGTAAATAGCAGAAAGTTGAGGTACACCCACGCCTGCAATTATTCGGGTTGTGCAAATCGAACCAGGGCCAATTCCTACTTTAACAGCATCAGCTCCAGCATCCTTAAGTGCAAGGGCAGCTTCAGCAGTAGCAATATTTCCAACAACTAAATCAATCCCATTAAATTTCTTTTTAAATTGTTTTGCCATTTTAATAACTCCGGCAGAATGCCCATGAGCCGTATCAATAATAATAGCATCAACACCTGCATCAACTAAAGCCGAAGCTCTTTCCATAGTGTCTCCTGATACCCCAACAGCAGCGGCAACTCTCAGTCGGCCTCGCTCGTCTTTATAGGCATTAGGCTTGGCTTTTATTTTTATGATATCTTTATAAGTAATCAGTCCAACAAGTTTATAATCATCATCAACAACCGGCAATTTCTCGATACGGTGTTCCTGAAGAATATCGGCAGCTTTTTCAAAATCAGTAAATTCTTTAGTGGTAACAAGATTTTCTTTGGTCATCACTTCATCTATCAAACGGTTAATATTTCGTTCGAAACGAAGATCACGGTTGGTCACAATTCCAACCAATCTCTTGTCATTATCAACCACAGGAATTCCGCCAATTTTATACTCTGCCATAATATCCAGAGCATTGGCAACAATAGCATTAGCTTTAATAGTAACGGGTTCAAGAATCATCCCATTCTCAGCCCGCTTCACTTTTCTAACTTCGATGGCTTGTTCCTCAATGCTCATGTTTTTATGGATTACTCCGATGCCTCCTTCTTGGGCTATGGCAATAGCCATCGTTGATTCGGTAACAGTATCCATTGCCGCCGAAACAATAGGTATATTCAGTTTAATATTTCTCGAAAATTGAGTTTTAATATCTACTTCGCGAGGTAAGATTTCGGAGTAAGCAGGAATTAATAATACATCATCGTATGTTAATCCTTCTTCAATAAATTTAGTTTTATCAAAAGCCATGATATTCTTAAATTTTGGGTTGTGCAAATGTATGAAAAAAAGGTTTATCCGGCTCTTAAATAATGTTAATATAAAAGCTGTGGGGTGTAACAGTCCAGCTCTTTGCTAAAATTCTAACTACCAACAACAAGCTCAATTAATGAGCTTGGTGATAAATGTTGATTTGCGATATCAATCAAGTCTTGAGAATTTGTATGGTTGATTTCTTCTACAAAATTTTGAAAATAGGTCTTAGGCAAATCATATTGAATTAGCATTCTTAATTTTTCAGACAATGCAAATGGCCCATCGAGGCCACGGATTATTTGTCCGGTCATGTAATTCTTAACAAGCTTTAGCTCGCTTTCACTTATCTTTTCTGTTCGTAGTTTTTTTAATTCTTTGTATATTTCTTCGATGGCTGCATCAGTGTATTTTGCACCAACTTCTGTAACGATTGAAAAGAATCCGCTATGTTGTAAAGAAAGTAGAGAAGACCCGATACCGTAAGTATAACCTTTTTCTTCACGGATGTTAGACATGAGTCGTGAGCCGAAATAGCCTCCCAATACTGTGTTTAGTACGCTAAATTTTTTGTAATCGGGATGAAGACGATTAAATAAAGGCTTACCAATACGCATTGCAGATTGTAGCGAGCCCGGCTTTTCAATTTTGTGTTTTCCCGGAATATATTCTTCATTAGGGGATGGTATTGTTTTAGGCTCTTTTGAGTTTGTGTTATTGTTAAAATATTCATTCAGAATTGAAATCAAATTCTTCGGAATTTTTCCTGAGGCTATAATCTTGCAATTGTCTGATTGGTAATATTCTTGGTAGAATTTCTTTAAGTCTGATAGCTGAATTTTGTCAAAGTCTTCTTTTTCAGTCATTAGTCCATAAGGATGCCGATCGCCATAAATCAGGTGGTTGAAGTTTACACTAGCCAGAAATTTTACTTTTTCGAGATTGATATAGAATTCTTGTTTTGTTTTATTTAACAAAATGGAGAACTCTTTTTCAGGGAATACCGGTTCGTAAATTACTTCCTGTAAAACGGGCAATAATTTTGTCAGGTGCTTATTTAAACAGTAAATGGCAACCGTGGCACTATCTTTATCCACGCTTGTGTCTATATAGGCTCCATGAACATCTACTTTTTCTGCAATCTTGAATGCTGAAAATGATTTCGTGCCCAACGAAAGCATTTTGTTGGTTACGGAAGCTGTTAGTTTTTTTGATTGATAGAATAAACCTGCCTTAAAAACAAATTCGAGCTTTATCAAGTCTTGCGTTCCTGCATCTATCTGATAGCAAGGGATGCCGTTGTCGAGACGAGTTACAGTTGAATTCAAGTGATTCAACTTGTCGATAGTTTTAATTTTGAGTTGTATATTTCGGTTTATACCCATACGTTTTCCAATTGTTTACTCAGATAAGTAATACAAAGTTGATTCATTTTCGTGACTGAATAATTGTTGTGCAATCTCCTGAATCTCATTAGCATTTACGGCTTCGTAATGCTTGACTTCTTCATTAATTTTATGTGCATCTCCAAGCAACTCATAATAAGCCAGATTCATTGCTTTGGTTAAAATGCTAACTTCCGAAAAAGTGAGCGAAGACTCAATTTTATTTTTTACTTTTTGTAGTTCATCGGGAGTAATTTTTTCGGTTTTTATTCTTTCAAGCTCAAGGTAAATGGCTTTTTCAGCTTCTTCCACCTCTACGTCTTTCATCAATTTTCCTGATATAATAAACATTCCTTCATCAATATCACCACTGATAAAAGCTTGTAATTCGCTGAAAAGTTTTTGTTCTTTAACCAGCTTACTGAATAGTCGAGATGATTCACCATTCGACAAAATATCCGACAATAAATCAGTAGCATGATATGTTTTATCAGTACGTGAACACATGTGGAAAGCCTTGTAAATAGCAGTTACCGGAACATTACGTTTAACGCTTAATGTTCTGTTTGCTGTTTGTTTTTTTTCCTGAGGTAAATTTCGTTCAGGAATTATTTTACTCGGAATATCTCCAAACCATTTATCAACCAATTCTTTTACTTCTGCTGGATCAACATCGCCGGCAACAACCAGTATGGCATTGTTTGGATTATAATATTTTTGATAAAAGTCTTTAACCTCATCCATGCTTGCATTTTCGATATGCGAAATTTCTTTACCGATAGTTGACCATTGGTAGGGATGAGTTTTGTAAACAAGTGGCCGCAAAAGTAGCCAAGCATCTCCGTAAGGCTGGTTTAAAAAAACTTGCTTGAATTCTTCAATCACAACATTTCGTTGAACATCCAAGCTTTTGGGGGAGAAAGCTAAATCAAGCATGCGGTCAGATTCAAGCCAAAAAGCTGTTTCCAAATTTTGTTTTGGAAGAGTTATGTAGTAATTGGTATAATCATTATTTGTGAAGGCATTATTTTCGCCACCCACTTGTTGCAATGGCGTATCATATTTTGGAATGTTGATTGAACCTCCAAACATTAAATGCTCAAACAAATGAGCAAAACCTGTTTTCTCGGGATGCTCGTCTTTGGCTCCAACATCATATATAACATTAACAGCAACGATAGGAGTGGAACGATCCTGATGAACAATCAACCTCAGTCCATTTTTCAACGTAAATTTCTCAAATCCAATCATAATTTATCAAGCTCACACGATTAATTCGCAAACATAAAAATCTTATTCTTAAAACACTATTTTATTTTAAAATAGATTCAAAATTTATTTTTTACCTTTGTAAATTCAAAAAATAATTTACGCAACCTAATACAAAATAGAATATTAATAATCAATAGCTTATGAAAAAAGATAATATAGTTTTTGATCTGATTAAACAGGAAAAAGAACGTCAGATTTTTGGCATCGAATTAATTGCTTCTGAGAATTTTGTGAGTGAGCAGGTTTTAGAGGCCATGGGTTCGGTAATGACAAACAAATATGT
>JAOZQX010000138.1 GCA_029931995.1 Bacteroidales bacterium | reverse complement strand
TTCCTGTTTACCGTTAAGCAAATCATTCCTGTATTTATAAACAGCCATTCTTTTTCCATTCGCATAAAAATATACTGCCGATCCATTCTTCTTCCCATTTCCATAAACAAAAGCATCTTTCATACGTCCAGTATCCTCATAAAATGATTTTCTCTGACCATGTAAAAGGCCATCCTTATAAGTTGCCTGTAAAACTTTCCTACCCAAAATATATTCAAACGACAAACCATCAAGTTTACCTTTTTTGTAATTCTTTTGAGAAATTATATATCCACTACGGTTTAACTCAATAAAAATTCCATTCTTCTTGCCATGATCATAGTTGGTAATTCGGCGAACTTCCTCATCCCCAAAATACTCTACCCAACACCCATGTTTTTCACCGCTAACCATTAATCCTTCTGTTAATGTTATTCCAAGCACTCCATTGAAATAACCATTTTTCGGTAATTCGTCATTTTTAGGATTTGAATCTTTTTGTTTACAACCAAAAATAACCACACTAACTAGTAATAAAATAACAAAGGCATTTTTCATTTTTATAAAGTTTTAAATTGAAAAACAAAAATAAAAAAAATGGGAGTATAAAACTCCCATTGAGCGAATATAAAAACCAATTTTTTAATCATTAGAAAATTCAAAACCATTTCCTTCCGATTATATTTTCAATAATCGTGCCATTAAATTAACAATAAGCAAGGTAAAGGACAAATAAGGTTTTCAGAATTGCAGCTCAGATCATAAAAACCCCAAAATGGATTTCACGGTATATTAATGGGAATTAAGCATCGATTTCTGCATAAAGATCAAAAGCCGAAACAGATACAATCTTAACATTATAGAAATTCCCGGGCTCAAGATTAGCTGAAGCTGGAATCAAGACTTCATTATCAACTTCGGGAGAATCATACTCAGTACGGCCTATAAAATAATCGCCTTCCTTATGATCGATCAAAACCTTGAACATTTTTCCAATTTTTTGTTCGTTCAGTTCAAGTGAAATTTGTTCCTGAATTTCCATCAATTCTTCCATCCGTTGAGTCTTTACATCTTCCGGCACATCATCTTTCAATTCAAAAGCAAACGTATCTTCTTCGGGCGAATAAGTAAAAATCCCTAAACGGTCAAACTTCATTTCCTTTACAAAAGATTTAAGTTCTTCATAATCAGCTTCGGTTTCGCCGGGGTAACCAATAATCATAGTAGTACGGATAGCTACTTCAGGAATTGTTTGTTTGATATGCTGAACCAATTTCCTTTGCTCCTCCCCTGTTACACCACGTTTCATAGATTTCAGAATATGATCACTCACGTGCTGCAATGGAATATCAACGTATTTACAAATATTTGGACGATCATTTATTAAGCTTAATAATTCATCCGAAAAATAAATGGGGTAAGTATAATGCAAACGAATCCATTCCAATCCAGAAATCATCGAAAGCCGATCAATTAATTCAGTTAGCTTGCTTTCTTTATAAAGATCGATGCCATAATATGTTAAATCCTGAGCAATCAATAAAATTTCTTTAACGCCACCATCTATTAGGTTTTGAGCTTCCTCTACCAAATCTTCAATTGGTATTGAGATATGTTTTCCGCGAATCAGCGGAATGGCACAAAAAGAACATTTACGATTACAACCTTCAGAAATTTTTAAATAAGCATAATGCGAAGGGGTGGTTAAAACACGTTCGCCCAACAATTCTTTTTTATAATCGGCTCCCAAATCTTTTACGATCTGCTCTAAATCAGCCACCCCATAAAAGCCATCCACCTCATGTATTTCATCAGCCAAATCGGTTTTATAACGCTCACTCAAACAGCCCATCACAAAAACTTTTTTGATAAGATTTTGCTTTTTAGCTTCAATAAAGCTTAAAATAGTGTTGATAGATTCTTCTTTTGCATCATTGATAAAACCACAGGTATTCACCACCACCACTTCCGAAGAATCGTTGGAATCGTGTTTTACGGTAAAATTATTTTTTTGAAGTTGTTTGAGCAATCGCTCAGAGTCAACTAGATTTTTTGAACACCCGAGGGTAACTATGTTTATAGATTTTATTTTTTGTTTCAACATTCGTCTTATTTAGTAATGCTTAGTATTCAAAATAACAAATTACAAGTATCAAAATACAAATAAATATCAATAACCAAAATTATAATTCAAAATCGAAGGTTAAATGGTTTTGGTAATTGAGATTTGTAATTTATTTATTATTTGTTTATTGAGATTTGGTGCTTTAAAGCCAAATAATTCAACAAGGGAATGGCATTAATTAAAAAGTGTCTCCACATATTCAAAGCGATCAAAAATCTGAAGGTCTTCCATTTTTTCCCCGAGTCCGATATATTTAACAGGAACTTTAAACTGGTCAGAAATACCAATGGCAACGCCACCTTTGGCCGTTCCATCAAGCTTAGTCAATGCCAATGCATTTACCTCAGTTGTTGCAGTAAATTGGCGGGCTTGTTCAATGGCATTTTGTCCGGTCGAAGCATCCAAAATCAAAAGAATTTCGTGAGGAGCATCAGGAATTACCTTTTGCATCACATTCTTTATCTTCGACAACTCATTCATGAGGTTTATTTTATTATGCAAACGTCCTGCCGTATCAATAATCACCACATCGGCATTATTGGCTACAGCCGATTTTAAGGTATCAAAAGCAACAGAAGCCGGATCGGCACCCATGCCCTGACTTACGATAGGCACATCCACTCTTTCAGACCAAATTTTCAACTGATCTACCGCAGCAGCACGAAAAGTATCGGCAGCACCTAAGACAACACTCTTTCCGGCTTGTTTAAAACGATACGCCAATTTTCCAATGGTTGTAGTTTTACCAACACCATTCACTCCTACCACCATAATTACATATGGAGTTTTAATGCCTTCCAGCTCAAAACCGGCTTGCTTTTCCAGCGTATTTTCCTGCAATAAGGCTGCAATCTCTTCTTTCAGGATGGTATTAAGTTCGTTGGTTCCAAGGTATTTATCGCGACCAACACGTTCTTCAATTCGTTCAATAATTTTAAGCGTAGTACTCACCCCCACATCCGAAGTAATTAACACTTCCTCCAAATTATCAAGCACCTCGGTATCAACTTTTGATTTACCAACAACGGCACGCGATATTTTTGAAAATACACTTGATTTGGTTTTCTCTAAGCCTTTATCAAGGTTTTCTTTTTTATTTTTTGATGAAGATGAAAATAGACCCATATTGATTTTATTTTAGAAAAAAAGGCTTCTTCCGCATAGGAAAAAGCCTTTCATGTGTCATTTTATTTTTTTATATCGGTCACATGGAATACACCACGCAAATACTATATCAGTTTTGTATCTTTTTTCTCATGGCTATTTCACATATATAAATTCGTGTGATTATTTCTTAGCCAAAAATTCCTTTACCTTATCACTAGGCACAATACTTTCTTTAAAAGTATAGGCACCTGTTTTTGGAGATTTTGTCATTTTAATTACTTGTGCAAAATCTTTACTTGATGATTGCAATGATGCAACTACTTTCTTTGCCATGGTTCAAATTATTTAATTTCTTTATGAATGGTCATTTTTTTCAAAATCGGATTGTATTTTTTTACTTCCAATCTTTCGGGTGTGTTCTTTTTGTTCTTCGTGGTAATATAACGCGAGGTACCTGGTTTACCACTTGCTTTATGCTCAGTGCATTCCAAAATTACTTGTCCTCTTGCGTCTTTTGTCTTCTTTGCCATTTCTAATATCCTTTAAATTTTCGGAGTGCAAAAATATTAACTTTCAAATTAATATCCTAATATTCCCCAATTTTTTTCACGATAAAACGACTGAATAATTACACATGCAAAAATAGTACAATTTTCTCTATATTTGAACAGCACCTCATTTGAATAAATTATGGAATAAGTCTAAACAATAAAGTGAAAAAAGCACAACAATAAAAAAAAAACATCCTTTACAATTTTAACAATTATCACCCTTTTATTTGCCTCATGTAATTTTCAAACAGATAAAAAAACACCTGTCTTATTTAAAGCTCAGGAATTATATCCTGAGCCAGTACGACCCAAAGGACAGAGCGATGTTATTGAGCTTACCTGCGAACCCATTGACACCGTTCGGATAGGTTTTATTGGACTAGGTATGAGAGGCACAGGAGCAGTGAAACGTTATACTTTTTTGGATAATGTAAAAATTGTAGCTCTTTGTGATGTAGTTTTTGCAAATGTGGAAAAAAGTCAGCAAACCTTAAGGGATAAAGGATGGCCTGAAGCAGCCGAATACACGGGTGCTGAAGATTGGAAAAAAGTGTGTGAGCGAGATGATATTGATTTGATTTATGTTTGTACTCATTGGGACTTACACACACCTATAGCCGTTTATGCTATGGAACAAGGAAAACACGTTGCCACCGAAGTACCCGCTGCACTTAGCATTAAAGATTGCTGGAAGCTGGTGAATACTGCCGAAAAAACCCGCAAACATTGCATGCAATTAGAAAATTGTAATTATGACTTTTTTGAAATAGCTACACTAAACATGGCGCAACAAGGTTTATTCGGAGAAGTTGTTCATAGCGAGGGAGCCTATATTCACGATTTACGTTGGTTAAATTTTGATGACAGCACAGGATACTGGGATATGTGGAGATTAAAACATCTGGAGAAAACGGACGGAAACACCTACCCTACTCATGGCTTTGGTCCCATTGCACATATTATGAATTTACATCGCGGCGACAAAATGAATTATATCGTTTCCATGTCGAGCGACCAATTTGGGATGAGCAAATATGCCAAAGATAAATTTGGAGAAGATTCGGATTATGCAAAAAGAACATATAAAAAAGGTGATATTAATACTTCTCTGATTAAAACAGCAAAGGGAAAAACAATCATGTTGCAGCATGATGTCACCAGTCCTCGGCCTTACAGCCGTTTACATACCGTTAGCGGAACAAAAGA
>JAOZQX010000137.1 GCA_029931995.1 Bacteroidales bacterium | reverse complement strand
GTTTACATTCGGATAAGCATTGATGCTAACCGTTACACTATCGGTTGCCGGGCATCCGAATTCGTCTCTTCCTGTAACAAAATATTTTGTTTCAACTGAAGGACAAACTTCTATTTTTGGGGTCGTTTGCCCCGTACTCCATAGGTAAGCTATTCCTCCGTTTGCTTCTAAATCAACGCAATCGGAAACACACTTTGAAATGTTACTTCCCGCATCAATTGTTGGAGGTGTACGTAATGTAACTAATACACTATCAACAGCCGGACAATTGTATTCATTTTCAACACTAACGTAATACCAGGTAGTTGCATCTGGGCAAACCTCTATTGAGTTTGTAGTTTCTCCTGTATTCCACTCGTACCCGTAGCCTCCGGTTGCTAAAAGGGTTGTGCAGCTTCCTGGACATATTACTACATCTTCTCCCGCATTGGCATTTGCTGTCGAAAAAACAGTAACATAAACACTGGCCGTAGTTTCGCAACTCAAATCGTTAAAAACCGAAACATAATATCGGGTTGATTCGGTAGGGCATACTTCGATGGTATCTGTTGTTTCTCCGGTATCCCATAAATAACTAGTACCACCACTTGCCCAAATTTTTATACATTGATTAGGGCAAATAATTGTATCGTTACTGGTTAAGGCTTCAGGAACGGGTTTTACAATAACATCAACACTGTCAATATTTGTACAGCCGTATTGGTCTTCGGCGGTTACATAATAAGTTGTGGTGTCAGTAGGGCAAACATCAATGCTTCGGGTTGTTTCTTCGGTATCCCATACATAAGAAACTCCCCCATTAGCAGTAAGCGTAACACAATCGCCCAAACAAATTGTCGTGTCATTTCCTGCATCAATTGTTGGCGGGGTGCGCAAGGTAACCAGCACACTGTCAACAGCCGGGCAATCGTATTCGTTTCCAACGCTAACATAATACCAAGTAGTTACATCGGGGCAAACCTCTATCGAATTTGTAGTTGCCCCTGTATTCCAATTATAGTCATAGCCTCCGCTTGCTAAAAGAGTTGTGCAGTCGCCCGGGCAAATACTTACATCTTCTCCCGCATTAGCGCCAACTCCCGCATAAACATTAACATAAACACTGGCTGTAGTTTCGCAGCCCGAAGCATTAAAAACCGAAACATAATATCTGGTTGCCACAGCAGGACATACCTCAATGGTATCTGTTGTTTCTCCAGTATCCCATAAATAACTAGCACCACCACTTGCCCAAATCTTTACACATTGATTGGGGCAAATAATTGTATCATTACTGGTTTGGGCGTCGGGAAGAGGATTCACGGAAACCTTAACACTATCAATAGCAGCACAGTTATTTTGATTTTTAACGGTCACATAATAAGTTGTTTCAACATTTGGACAAACGTCAATACTTTGGGTTGTTTGGCTGGTATTCCATAAATAACTAAGACCTCCACTAGCGGTAAGTGTAACACAGTCTTCTAAACAAATTGTAGTATCAATTCCTGCTTCAGCTACCGGAAGAGGAATTACGTTTACGGTTACGCTATCTATAACCATACAAGCGTTTGTATTCCAAACCCACACATAATATTTGGTCGTATCTGCCGGACTAACTTTAATCGTAGTTGTTGTTTCTTGGGTGCTCCAGTAGTAATTTGTGCCACCGCTGATTGTTAGAGTGGCGGTGTCGGATTTGCAAATACTAACATCTTCACTTATTACCGTGTTTGGCAGTTCTTTGATGTTAACTACTACAGAATCTCTAGACACACAACCAATCGCATTAGTTACATCTATATAATATTTTGTTTCAGTAGTAGGGCAAACATTAATTGTTTGAGTTGTTTCGCCTGTACTCCATAAATATCCTGCACCGGCAGAAACAGTTAAATTTATACAGCTCGATTCGCAAATAATTTTGTTTGAAGTAGCATTTGCAAAATTATCAGGGTTTACTTGTACTAAAATGGTGTCTGTAAAATAACAATCATATTCGTTAAAAGCAGTAACCCAATATTCGGTTGTGTCAGATGGGCAAACGTTTATTGTTCGAGTAGTTTCACCGGTACTCCAAAGGTAAGATTCGCTTTCGGGGGCTGTTAAATCAATGCAGTCATTTTTGCAAATAAGAGTATCGGCACCTAAAGAAAAACTACAAGAACAATATCCCAATGGCAATGTTACCCCAGCGATTGCACAGAGCCGATTACGTAATTCTTCTTTTTTAGCCCCAAAGTCAAGCATATTAACGTAGTCCATTGCTATTAGTGCGTCATTGGTTGTTTTATTGGCTTCGGCAATAACTACATAATCTTCAGCAAGTACTGTATCTGCAACTAAAATTAAACCATCCCAATTTAAATTAACCAATGCTGATGTATCGGCTTTAATTTTGTAAGTATTATTGGTTCCTCCGTTTATTTCAACACTTTCAATATTTGCATCGCTATCGATAAATAGACTTAAAGCATAATTTCTTAAATGAGTGGGCAAGGTTCCCGAAAATGTTATTAATAATCGATCACCTAATATTTCTTGATGTAAAGTAATTAGGTCATAGGTTGTTAGATAATCCCACACCTCTTCTTCGCTGGTCATCCAAATATTATCGCTTCCACCTGAGCCGTATGTGTCTTCAAGGTAATTCATATAAAATTGAAAAACACTAAAGGAATAACCATATGTGTTGCCATCGGTGATTGTGCTGAGGTTGGCCGAAGCCCATAATCGTGTATTTGGGTTGTAATTAGTGTGCATAAGATCGGCCAGTGTAGCCAAACTTTCTTGATTATCCATAGAGTTAATCCCCATTTTTAAGCTATCAGAATTTGGAATTAAGCTGATATCATAATATGAAACTCCTTCGGGATATGAAGAAAACGCAGCACGGTAATTTTGATCGAAAGCTGGTGTTGTAAAAGTGTTATCTCCTTGGGGGTTCATTAAAACAGTCATTGGAATACCACCCGAGACTGAGCCATAGGTTTTGAATTTTACAAAACTATGATTTCTCGCTATGCTGTAGGATGGGTCTCCCGAATTATTGGGCAATAAACCCTGGCTGAATATACCCCATCCTGCTTGATATAATTCAATAGCTTCTGGCCAGGTAATAAAATCATTTGTATAAGCACCTGTTGGATTATGAATATCTGTAGATCCATCGGCAGCAAACGAATACAAAGAAGCACCCATTTTAAAATTTACTTCATTATCGCAACCATCTGTAAAGGTGAGTCCGGGATAATTTGTGCCTCCAACTGAACCACCGTTTAGGTATGGGAAAGCATGGGTGTAAATATCTTTATTTGCATTTTCTATATGAAAACTGAGGGCAAAATCTTTATCGTATTTCAGGAGGGTTTTGTAAACATTCAAATAGCTTGGACTGGCATCAAATGTTACTACAACGCTATTCACTCCAACTGATTGCGAGTAAGCACTCGTATTTATTATTCCCAAAAGGAATATAAAACAACTAATATATTTTACCCATTTCCTCACCATTAATTCTAATTTATCGTCCGCTACCATTTAAATTTCTTCTCCACCTACTTCGTTTTTTATCATTTCCTGCCGGCAGTGTAAAACCAAAGGTAAATTCGTGAGTGGATGAAGGTTGTGCTAAGTATGATTTTGTTACAAATTCAAAAGTGTAATTAAAAGTTAAATCTTTTGTAAATCGACTTCCTATGCTAACCCCTGTTTTGCCAATACTTCGATAGGTAAGTCCGGCCCAATAATCGTCACGATAAATTACAAGTACAGAGAAATCAATTTGAGATTTGTAATCCTGTATCCATCGATAAACTAAAAAGGGTTCAATTTCCACATCATAATTCAGTCGGAATTTATATGAAATATGTCCGATGATTTGCGTGTAAAGCTCAACAACATTTTTAATATCATTAAGTGCATACACATCTTTGTTTTTAAACAAATAAGGAATAGAAATCCCCACATAACCTCTTCTCCATTGATATACAATGCTTGTACCTGCATTAACAGAAAAACCTGTTAATTCGGAATGCCCGATAAGCAATGGGTCATTCGGGTTGGAGACAATAGCATCGGTAAGAGTGATTTTATTTTGAAAAAAACTACCCCACATCCCGAAATAAATCATTTGATCATAACCAACTTCCAGATGATAGGTGTAACTGAGGTGCGCATAAATATTGTTAAAAATGCTTGAATTGTCGGAAATAATTTGACCACCCAGCCAAACTTTATCGGAAACAGGCATAAAAGCACTGAGCAAACTGGTTTTGGAGCATCAATAAAACTACTCCAGCTATTTCGATATCCAATGAAAACTTGCGATGTTTCGCTACTTCCAGCAAATGATGGTGAAAGCAAATAACGGTTAACTAAATATTGATTACTATTTGGAATTTGCTGTGCAACTGCACCAAACATTGTGAGTACAAAGGAGAGTAATAATAGTATGCGTATAATAATTTTCATAAATTTTTTATACTTATCGAACAATGTTTAAAGCACCTTTTTGAGATAAGCCCTCACTGCAATTAACAACATAATAATAGGTACCCTCAGGCAGTGGCTTTCCGTTGTAAGTTCCATTCCATCGGTTGTTATAATTAGTACTCGAGTATACCAGCATTCCATCCCTACTAAAAATACTTACTTGGCATGGGTCGTGATTATCAATATGGAAAATTTCCCAATAATCATTATAACCATCGCCATTAGGGGTAATAAGATTTGTAATTCCAACTTTATCGTGAACAATAATTGTAAACGATTTTATATTTGGACAGCCTTGATTTTTTACTTCTGCAAAGTAGTAGCCACCTGTTGTAATCGTAATATTTGGTTCGGTAGCACCGGTGGACCATAAAATTTCATCAAAATCTCCAACAGCCCTTACAATTAAGCTTTCCCCTTCGGTGAAAACAGTATCTCCTAAATATTCGAAATGAAAAACCGGGACAGATTGTATTTCAACGACCTTTGCTATGGTGTCGTTGA
>JAOZQX010000136.1 GCA_029931995.1 Bacteroidales bacterium | reverse complement strand
CCGAAGTCAGAAGCTGAAAGTGAATGCCCTAATTACATAATTTTAACTATTTTTGAGACTCATAAAACCTTTCTATGAACAAAGTAAAAAATAACAATAATAGGCTGGCTTTCATAGAGGGCTGGCTTTCAATTATTGTAAATATTTTACTTTTCATCCTAAAATATTGGGCAGGAATTGTAACCGGATCGGTAGCAATTATTGCTGATGCATGGCACACACTATCGGATTCAGTCACTTCAATTATTGTAATTGTTGGAGCTAAGGCTTCAAACAAACCTCCGGATAAAGATCATCCTTTTGGTCATGGAAGAGCTGAAATTATTGGTTCAATAATCATTGCTGTACTACTTGCCGTTGTTGCATTCGATTTTATTATTGAATCGATAAACAGACTAAAAGGAGGAGAAAGCACTCAATTTGGAATCATTGCTTTGGTTGTTACCATCATCTCAATTTTATTAAAAGAAGGGATGGCTCAATATGCATTTTGGGCTGCCCGAAAAACCAATTCAAAATCCTTAAAAGCCGATGGATGGCATCACCGCTCTGACGCTTTTTCATCTGTCGTTATTTTAATCGGGATTTTTTTAGGTCCCTATTTTTGGTGGATGGATGGTGTGATGGGAATAATCATTGCCTTCCTATTATTCTACGGAACGTATCAGATTTTAAAGGATGCCATTGGAACATTATTGGGTCAGGATGCAGATGATGAACTCATTGAGGAAATTAAAAAAATGGCTTTACAGTGCTGTAAAAGCGACTTAAGCATGCATCATTTTCACCTGCACCATTACGGAAACCATCAGGAATTAACTTTTCATATTAAATTAGATGGAAATTTAAGTTTGGAAGAATCGCATAAAATTGCATCAAAATTAGAGAAAAAAATCAAAGAAAATTTAAATATAACGGCCACCATTCATATGGAACCTTTAGATTAAAATATTAAAACTATGAACCGACAATCGCTTTTTGAACTGATAAAACGCAAAAAATCTTTTCTCTGTGTTGGGTTGGATTCTGATATTAACAAAATCCCCAAACATCTGCTAACAACAGATGATCCGGTATTTGAGTTCAACAAAACAATTATTGATGCCACACTTGATTTTACGGTGGCTTACAAACCCAATTTGGCTTTTTACGAAAGTCGGGGTACGGAAGGAATTCGAAGCCTTGAGAAAACAATTGCCTACTTATCAAACTTTAACGATCAGGTTTTTACCATTGCCGATGCCAAACGGGGCGACATTGGAAATACCTCAGCTCAATACGCCAAAACATTTTTAGAATGCTACGGTTTTGATGGGATTACAGTTGCTCCATATATGGGCGAAGATTCAGTCAGCCCATTTTTATCGGTCGAAAATAAATGGGTTATTTTATTGGCTCTTACTTCTAACAAAGGTGCTTTCGATTTTCAATTAATGGAGAACAAAGCTAATGGAAAACGCTTGTTTGAAGAAGTTTTAGAAACCTCTCAAAAATGGGGAAATGCTGATAATATGATGTATGTAGTAGGTGCTACAAAAGCAGAAATGTTGGCAGATATTCGTAAAATTGTTCCCGAACACTTTCTTTTAGTTCCCGGTGTTGGCGCTCAAGGTGGAAGTTTACAAGAAGTAGCAAAGTATGGTTTAAATAGTCAATGTGGATTGCTTGTTAATTCCTCTCGTGGAATTATTTTTAAATCTCCTGAAAAAGATTTTGCAGAAATTGCTAAACAGGAAGCCCAAAAATTGCAGGAAGAAATGGCAGAGATTTTGATTACTAATAATCTTGTCTGAAAACTTTCTTTTTTTAAACCCACAACTTAAGTTGTGGGTTTAAAAAAACATCACATCCTACTTACACTTAGGTACTAAATCCTTTCCAACTTATCCGTGTCAAGGGTACGCTCAACATTCAAATTTCCGGTATTTACATTTTTGTCGGTAACAAACACCATTAATTGCACTTCCTCTTCAGCAAATGGGCGATGAGAGACACCAGCAGGTACCATCAAAAATTCATTCTCATTAACAATCTCCGAATGCTTCTCAAAATCTAATCTCAAAACTCCTTTCACTACAAAAAAAGTTTCATCCCCATCCTCATGAACATGAAAAGGAAAATCGCCAAGAATTTTCACTAAACGAATTTGTTGGCCGTTAGGTTCAGCCACTACACGTGGATTCCAATGATCTTCTATTAAATCTAGTTTATGACAAATATTAACTGGTTTCATAATATTTTGATATTAATGAATAAAAAAAGCGACCCTCTCAGGTCGCTTTAAATTTTATAAGTCAAATGTATAATTCCATCCGTGTTTATCGACGATCTCCCCCTCCTGAATTTCTTTCAGGGTTTTGTACAATTTGGTAGAGACTGGCCCGGCTTGGTCCATACTTCCATAAGTAATTTTTTTGTCGGTATCGCGGTCATGAATAATACCAATAGGCGAAATAATTGCAGCTGTACCGCAAGCACCGGCTTCTTCAAAAGTTTTTAACTCATCAACACTTACCGGACGACGTTCCACTTTCAATCCTATATCACAGGCAATTTGCTCAAGGCTCATATTAGTGATAGATGGAAGAATCGTTTTTGATTTCGGTGTGATATAAGTATTATCCTTGATTCCAAAGAAATTAGCAGGTCCTGCTTCATCAATAAATTTATGCTCTTTTGCATCGGTAAAAAGAACCGATGAATAACCATCGCCTTTGGCACGAAATGCCGGACGTAAACTGGCCGCATAATTACCACCAACTTTTATATTACCTGTTCCCTGAGGAGCAGTACGGTCATAATCAGAAACTAGCTGAATTTTCACAGGTTTAAAGCCTTCTTTAAAATAAGGTCCAACTGGCCCGCAGAAAACAATAAACATATACTCATCGGCAGGTTTTACTCCAACTTCAGCTCCCGATCCAAACAGTAATGGACGCAAATACAATGCAGCGCCTGTTCCATAAGGTGGGATATATTTTTCATTCATTTTAACAACGGTGGTAATAGCTTCGAAAAATATTTCATCTGGCACCTCAGCCATCATAATACCTTCTGCAGAAGTACGCATACGTTTGGCGTTTTCTTCCCAGCGAAACATACGTATTTTTCCGTCTTTACCTCTAAAAACTTTCATTCCCTCAAATGCCTCCTGTCCGTAATGAAGTCCGGTACAGGCCATGTGAACATTAATGTATTCGGAAGAGGAAATCTCTAATTCTCCCCATTTTCCATCTCGGTAGTAGCAACGCACATTATAATCGGTTTTAAAATAACCAAATGGCAAACTACCCCAGTCAATATTTTCCATAGATTGTTGATTTTTTATATGTCGTTAATACGAAATTTGTCTTGCCATAAAGATAGCAAAAATTTCCAAAATATATAGTGGAATGCAATATTAAAAGACTATAGGATTAAGCCTATTCAGCTATGCTTAAGCGAAGAAATAAACCAAGACAACAATAATCACCAAAGCAGGGATCATATTCAGTATCCGTAGTTTTTTTATTTCAAGAATATTGATACCCAAACCAATGAGGAGCACACCTCCTACAGCCGATAATTCACGAGTTATGTTTTCGGAAAAAAAGCTACTCAAAGATCCGGCAAAAAGTGTCAAGCCTCCCTGATAAATCAATAAAGGAATAGCCGAAAATCCAACCCCAATTCCCATGGCCGAGGCCAATGCTATAGATGAAAATCCATCCATTAAAGATTTCATTAAAAGGAGATCGGGATTGCCATTCATTCCTTCTTCGATGGCACCCAAAATTGTTAATGAACCCATACAATAAAGCAAGAAAGCAGTAATCAAACCATCCGAGAATTTCTCATTCTTAAGTTTAAATTTGCTTTTAATTTGGGAACTAAACTTTTCCAATGATTTTTCTATACCCAGCAATTCACCAAGGATAGACCCAAGTACCAAACTGCCAATTACCAACAAAAATTCTTCCATGGCCAAAGCCATTTTAACACCCAATAAAATGGTGAACAAGCCTAAAGCCTGAAATAAAATAGTGATAAGTTTTTTGGGAAGTTTTGTTTTAATCATCAAACCAATAGCTGTTCCTAAAACAATGGCTCCGGCATTTATGAGAGTTCCAATCATATATATTATCTATTGATAATTTTTTATTGATTACTGATATCAGGACATTGAGCGAAGTCGAAATGTCTAGGAGGCTTCGACTCGCTCAGCCTCCCTTATTTTAATAATTTTTCAAGATAATGAAAATCAATTCCGTATTGTTTTTTGAGGCCATCTATTTTTTCTTGAACTTTTTCTTTTTCGATTGTTTTTGTTGATTTTACAGCTGCTATCATCAGGTTTTTACCGGTATGCTCACTACTAATAAACTCAAAAACTTTAGTCTCATATCCGTGGAGTTCGAGAATTAAGGCTCGGATGGTATCTGTAATCATCTCGGCCTGACGTTCCATTAATATCCCGTATTTCAAGATGGGGTTTTCATCCATATTGGCATTCATTTGCCCACGAATTTGTTTATGACAGCAAGGCGCACAAACAATAAGCGAAGCATCAGCCTGAACACCTTTGAATATTGCATCATCCGTTGCCGTATCGCAAGCATGCAGAGCAATCAACACATCTGTTTTTTTGAGGTCAAAATCAACAATATTTCCTTCAACAAACTTTAATTGCTGAAAGTCTGATTCCTTGGAAACCTGATTGCAAAACTCAACCAACTCTTTTCGCATTTCCACACCTAAAACTTCAACATCTCGCTTCTTGAAATCTTTCAAATAATCGTAAAGGGCAAAAGTCAAATAACCTTTTCCCGCTCCCATGTCCACAATCGAAAGTTTTTCTTTTCCCTTGATCTGATCAATCAGTGAATCTATAATTTCAATATATTTATTAATCTGCTTAAACTTATCATTTTTGATGGGGCGAATCTTCCCTTTTTCATCTGCAATTTCAAGTCGGTGTAAATACAATGCCTTGGCATTTACCCAGCTCTTTTTCTGATGATCGTGCAGTT
>JAOZQX010000135.1 GCA_029931995.1 Bacteroidales bacterium | reverse complement strand
TGTCAACTGAAAAGAAAGTTGAAAATGGAAACCCATTTTTTGCTGAGTTTGACACTCCTTTTCAAGTTCCTCCTTTTGATTTAATCAAAGCTGAACATTATGTACCAGCAATTGAAGAAGGAATTAAACTGGAAAAAGAAGAAATTAAGGCAATAGTTAACAATCCGGAAAAGCCAACATTTGAGAATACAATTGCGGCTTATACAAAAACCGGTGCGTTTTTAGGAAAGGTACGCCGTGTGTTTTTTGCACTCAATGGTGCAAATACCAATGCAGATCTTCAAACTTTAGCTAAAGAAATATCTCCTAAGCTTTCTGCTCACGGTACTGAAATCAGCTTAAATCCTGATTTATTCAAAAGAATAAAAGCTGTTTATAATGAAAAAGACCAACTTAAGCTTGATCCTGACCAACTTTATCTTTTAATTAATCTATATGAAGGATTTGTTAAAAGTGGGGCAAATTTAAATGAGGAAGAAAAGATTAAAATGAAAGAAGTTAATCAGCAACTTTCTTCATTAACACTACAATTCGGACAAAATCTATTAGCCGAAACCAATGGATATCAAATGTTCATTGAAGATGAAAGCGATTTAGAAGGACTTCCTGAAGGAATAAGAGCGGCAGGAGCAAAGGCTGCAAAAGATGCTGGCCAGGAAGGCAAATGGTTGTTTACAACCCATCGTCCAAGCATGTATCCATTCTTAACGTATTCAACAAAACGCGATCTAAGAGAAAAGCTATATACCGCTTATACCATGCGCGGAAACAATAATAATGAGAATGACAATAAAAAATTGGCTTCTGAAATTGCAAAACTTCGTTTACGTAAAGCTAATATTTTAGGTTATGACAGTCATGCTGATATTGTATTGGGAGCTCGTATGGCAAAAAATGCTAAGAATGTTGATGAGTTTTTAGGAAAAATCTGGTGGCCAGCTCTAAAAGTAGCAAAACAAGAAGTTAAAGATATGCAAGCTATTGTTGATGCTGAAGGAGGAAACTTCAAAATTGCCGGATGGGACTGGTGGCATTATGCTGAAAAAGTTCGTCAAGCAAAATACAATTTTGATGAAGGTCAGATTCGTCCTTATTTTTCAATTGATGCCGTAAAAGAAGGTTTGTTTTATACCGTGAATCAATTGTTTGGAATTACAATGACAGAAATCACTGACATTCCAAAACCTCATCCTGACGCTGATGCATTTGAAGTTAAAAGAAAAGATGGAACACACCTAGGTGTTATGTATATGGATTATCATCCAAGAGCCAGTAAACGCGGAGGTGCATGGTGTGGAGCGTATCGCTCATACAATCACAATGACGGTAATCCTATTCAGCCAGTGATGAACATTAACTGTAATTTTACCAAACCTACAGATGATGCTCCTGCATTGTTAAGCACTACTGAGGTTACTACTTTATTTCATGAATTTGGTCACGGATTAGACGGATTATTCTCAAACCTAAGATATCAAACGGCTTTCCGCTCTAGAGACTTTACAGAATTTCCTGCACAAATTATGGAGCATTGGGCTTTAGAACCTGCAGTATTAAAAGTTTATGCTAAACATTATGAAACCGGTGAAGTAATCCCAGATGCGTTAATTGAAAAAATTCAAAATTCAAGTTTATTCAACCAAGGATTTATAACTGTTGAATATTTAGCGGCTGCTTTATTGGATATGGCCTACTATTCTCAAACCGAAGAAAAGGATCTAGACATTGAAAAATTTGAAAAAGAATTCTTTGGTAAAATGAAGTTAATTCCTGAAATTACTTCAAGATATCGTACCACTTATTTCAACCATATTTTTGCCAGTGGATATTCTGCCGGATATTACAGCTATATTTGGTCAGGTATTTTGGATAACGATGGTTTTGAAGCATTCAAAGAAACCACATTATTTAATAAAGAGTTGGCTAATGTTTATCGAAAATCTGTTTTAGAACCAAACGGATTAATGGATCCAATGGAAATGTATGTGAATTTCCGTGGACGTGAGCCCGTAATTGAGCCTTTATTACGAAGTAGGGGATTAATTAAATAATACCTAGTTAAAAAAAGGCGAGCAAAATGCTCGCCTTTTTTTATTCTACGCCCCATCCTGAAATAAGTAATCCCACTTACTAAACAATTAGTTTCACAACTAATATTTTAGTTGTTCGAGGTAAAAAAATTTACTTTCTAATTATCTTCCTTTTGATTAAGTTTGAATTGGACGGGAAGATTAAACTCAACCCGAACCGCCTTACCATCAATAGTTCCGGGTTTCCATTTAGGCATTGCTTCAACAACGCGAATTGCTTCGTGATCCAATAAAGAATTCACCCCTCTTAAAACTCTTACCCCACTTACCGATCCATCAATTTCTATAACAAAACTTACATAAACTCTGCCCTGCACTTCTTCTTTGGAGGCCTCTATAGGGTAAATAATGTTCGCACTAAGATATTCCGAAAGGGTTGTGTTGTCACCAGCAAATTCAGGCATAACATCAACCATAGAATGTATCTTATAGGATTCTTTTAATTGAGAGTCAGATGCCTTTAAAGCATCGGCTGTAGATACCGCAATAACAATTGTAAGGAGGATGGCCACCGGTACAACTGTTAAGACCTTAAATTTTGATAAGGGTTTTGATGGCTGTTTTTTCATCATAAGCATTCTTTTTTTAATTAGTGATTTGTGAAAATTATTTGTCAGGTCGTTAATTTGATAACCCAGATTATGATTTAATAATAATTCAAAATATTTTTTTTGATCTGCCCCATTTGATATTACATCGGCATCGGCCAAATATTCATGAATTTCCTTTATAGATGAGCGATACAACCAAATGAAAGGGTTAAACCATTGAAAAATGGTAAGAAGTTCAAGAAATATCAAGTCCAAAGTGTGTAACTGCTTTGAGTGTGCTTTCTCATGAATTAATATATCTGAAAAATCTTTTTCATTTAATTTCTCTTTGTTCACAAAAATTAGATTAAAAAATGAGAAGGGGAGGTAAAATTTATGATGATAAATTAATCTGAAATTTCCAATTTTAATTTGTTTTGATCGAGAAATAAAAAATGTTAATTGTGCAAGCTGAAATAATAATCGGATCAAAAACAAAGACGCCCCCGTAAGATAAACAATCAAGATCGTTTCATACACATTCATGTTTTGAAAAAAGGATCGTTCTACCTTTTCAGCATTAATTTGAATAGTTTCCAAAATAATTACAAAAGTGGCGCCAATTTCTGTTGGCTGATACTGAATACTAAAAAATGGAATAAAAACAGAGAAAACTAATGACCCCAATAAATAAAATCTGTTTAAACTAAAAAAGGTGTCTTTTTTCAGAAACACCCAATAAATAGCATAAAGTATGCTTATACTTATAGTTGTTTGTAAAATATGTGTTAAAAACTCACCCATCATTAAGAGTTTTTTGCGTTCTTAATTTGTTCTTCCAGTAATTGTTTAATTTCTTCAAGTTCCTCTATACTTAGGTTGTTTTCTTTTGTAAAAAATGAGGCGAGCGACTGGTATGAATTCTCAAAATAATTCGTCATAAAGCTTTTAAAATAGGTCCGTGTATATTCCTTTTTTGAAACTAAAGGAAAATATTCATGCGTTTTTCCGTAAGCAATATAACTTACAAAACCTTTTTTTTCAAGAATTCGAACAATGGTTGAAACCGTATTATAAGCTGGTTTAGGCTCTGATAATTGCTCAAGAACATCATGAATAAACCCCTTTTCAATTTTCCAAAGAATTTGCATAATTTGCTCTTCGGCCTTTGTACGTTCTTTCATTATTAAATTATTTAACTTAAACTTTAGTTGTAAATCTCAAACATAACTAAATAATTAGTTGTTGTCAAGAAAAAAATAGTTGTTAAATAAAAAAGGGTACAATTACTTGCACCCTTTTTCTGTAAAACATAATGTTTTTTAGCTTTCTTTTACTTTGATCTTATCCTCTTTTTTTAATCCCTCTTTTATTTCAATGTTTATCCCATCAGATAAGCCTGTTTTCACAATTCGTTTTTCAAATTGCTGTGGGGCTATTTCAACCTCAACAAAAGTAGTATCTCCCTCAAATTCGAGTAAACCCTCTTGAATTGCAAGAACCGATCCGAGTGTTTTATCTAAAACAATATCTGCATTTGCGCTATATCCGGCGCGAATAAATTGATCAGATTTTAGCTGAACATTGGCCTTGATTTCGAATTGAATGGCACCATTTTCTTCTACACCCTTTGGGGCAATAAATTCAAGAACTGCATCAAACTTCACATCTTCAATAGCACCAACAGTTAAAATTAAATTCATGCCTTCTTTAATTTTTCCTACTTCTGTTTCATCAATTTTACCCTCAAAAACCATATCGCTCATGTTGGCAATGCTAGCAACAGTTGTTCCGGGGTTAAACGTATTGGATTCGATCACTGAATTGCCAATCTCAACAGGAACATTTAAAACCATGCCATCAACTGTTGAGCGTACCAGCGTGTTGGTTGCTCTTCCTTTACCCTTCACTTGGCCTTCTTTAATTAGTTCTAGATTATTTTCTGCAGCTACCACTTCTTCCTGAGCGGTCTGATATGACAATTCATACTCATCTAAAACGCTAACAGCAATCACTCCGTCTTCATAAAGTTTACGCTGACGATCGTAATTAATTTTTGCATTTTTTAAACTAATCTCTGAGCGGTTCACTCTGGATTCGGCATTATTTAAACTGATCATATTAGGAATGATACGGATCTTGGCAATTAAATCCCCTTTTCTTACCTTATCCCCTTCTTCAACAAATAACTCTTCTATAATTCCTGAAACTTGAGGAACGATATCAATTTCTTTACGCGGAACTACTTTTCCAGTGGCTACTGTTTTCTTTACTATAGTTAATTCTTGTGCGCTTTCTGTTTTATAAACAATTGGTTCCTCTTTTGATTTGTTATACAAGAAATAGATAGTATATCCAAACACCCCCAGAATTACAATTCCCAAAACAGCTTTCAATACGGTTTTCATTTTATT
>JAOZQX010000134.1 GCA_029931995.1 Bacteroidales bacterium | reverse complement strand
TCTCTTCTTCTTTTAGGAGGCCTACATCCGTTGTGTGGTAATGGAGTTACATCTTGTATTTCGGTAACTTCAATTCCTGATGAATGAAGGGTACGCATAGCAGATTCGCGACCGGCACCAGGGCCTTTAACGAATACTTTTACTTTTCTTAAACCAAGGTCGTAAGCAACCTTAGCACAATCTTCTGCCGCCATTTGCGCTGCATAAGGAGTGTTTTTCTTTGAACCTCTAAATCCCATTTTTCCGGATGATGACCATGAGATCACCTGACCGGCATTATTGGTTAAAGAAATAATGATGTTATTAAAAGATGCCTGAATAAAAGCTTTCCCAATGGGTTCAACTTTTACGACTCTTTTCTTAGTGCTTCTGGTGGTTTTAGCCATAACTAATAAATATTACTATCTTTCAAACTTTACGTTAAAAATCTAAAGATTAACCTTTAATTGCTTTTTTCTTATTTGCAACTGTTTTCTTTCTTCCTTTACGAGTACGTGCATTGTTCTTAGTACCTTGCCCGCGCATCGGAAGTCCAATACGATGGCGAATTCCACGATAGGAACCAATATCACGCAAGCGTTTAATGTTCATTTGTATCTCGGAACGTAAGCCACCTTCAACTTTATATTTATCAGTGATGATGTTACGGATTTTTCCTTGTTCTTCATCAGTCCAATCCTGAACTTTTTTACTCCAGTCGATACCAGCTTCAGTTAATATTTGCTGTGAAAGGCTTCTACCAATGCCGAAAATGTATGTCAGCCCGATTACGCCTCTTTTATTTTTAGGTAAATCTATACCTGCAATTCTAGCCATATATCTAAATATTGTTATTGTTTACAAAAATTAATTTCTTATCCTTGACGTTGTTTGTACTTTGGATTTTTTTTATTGATCACATACAATCTCCCTTTTCTTCGAACAATCTTACACTCAGGAGATCTTTTCTTAACGGATGCTCTAACTTTCATTTTTTCTTAATTAAAATAATTTATAATCCAATCTCTTAATTCGTCTTTTACTTATATCTAAAGGTAATGCGTCCTTTTGTTAAATCGTAGGGCGACATTTCCAATTTTACTTTATCACCGGGCAAAATCTTGATGTAATGCATTCTCATTTTTCCGGAAATATGAGCCGTAATAATGTGCCCGTTTTCCAATTCCACGCGAAACATTGCGTTTCCTAATGATTCAATTACAGTTCCATCCTGTTCAATAGATGTTTGCTTTGCCATAAGATATATTATTTATTTAAAACTTCTTCAATATATTCAAATGTTGACAGTATTTCGGCTTTTCCTTTTCGTATCGCCACATCATGCTCAAAATGTGCTGATGGTTTGCGGTCGACAGTACGAATAGTCCAGCCATCCTTTTCCTGTATAATATCTTTAGTTCCAAGGTTTATCATTGGTTCAATTGCCAGCACCATTCCTTCTTTCAATTTTACACCTGTGCCTCTTTTTCCGTAATTCGGAACTTCGGGTTTTTCGTGTAAGTTGCGTCCCAGTCCGTGTCCAACTAAATCGCGAACCACTCCATATCCAAACTGCTCTACATAATTCTGTATCTCAAATCCGATATCCCCTATTCTCTTTCCGCTCACTGCCATCTCAATTCCTTTGTAAAGAGATTCTTTGGTACGCTCCAATAACAATAAGGTTTCGTTATCAACCTCACCTACAGCAAATGTGTAGGCCGAGTCTCCGTAAAAACCATTCAAGATGGTTCCACAATCAATTGAAACAATATCGCCGTCTTTCAACTCTCGCTTATCCGGTATTCCGTGTACTACCTGCTCATTCACCGAAATACATAATGTATTCGGGAAACCTCCGTAACCTTTAAAACCCGGAACCGCTCCATGATCGCGAATAAATTTTTCGGCAACCTTGTCAAGTTCAATGGTTTTAACACCCGGCCGGATAAGTTTTGCAACCTCGGCTAAAGTTTTTCCAACAAGTAAAGAACTTTCTTTTATTAAACAAATTTCTTTGTCTGTTTTATACTGTATCATTCAATAGCAATTATCCCATTACACCTGCAGTACGTCCTTTAATTCGACCCGATTTGGTCAAACCATCGTAATGACGCATTAACAAGTGGCTCTCAATTTGTTGCAGTGTATCGAGTACAACTCCAACCAAAATCAATAAGGAAGTACCTCCATAAAAATTAGAGAAACCCTGGGTAACCCCCACTAACCTAACAAACATAGGCATCAGGGTAACCAATCCTAAAAATATTGATCCGGGTAAAGTAATTCTTGACATAACATTGTCAATAAATTCTGCTGTTTTACGCCCTGGTTTTACACCGGGTATAAACCCACCATTTTTCTTCATATCATCCGCCATTTGGTTAGGATTAATGGTAATGGCTGTATAGAAATAGGTAAATAAAATAATCATCATAAATTGCACAAAATTATACCAAAATCCATTGATATTGGTAAATGAAGATGCAAATGCTCCCATGGTTTCAGAGTTAGAAAAACCGGCCAAAGTTAAAGGAAGGAACATAATGGCCTGTGCAAAAATGATAGGCATTACTCCAGCTGAATTAACTTTTAATGGGATGTATTGACGAACACCGCCGTATTGTTTATTTCCAACAATACGTTTTGCATATTGCACCGGTATGCGTCGTGTACCCTGAACAAGTAATATTGTAAGCAGAATAACAAAAATCAATATGGCAATTTCTACTACAAAAAAGACCAATCCACCACCTTTTTCTTCCATCTTTGAGAAAAACTCTTGAGCTAAACCAGCTGGCAGACGAGCAATAATACCAATCATAATGATTAGTGAAATACCGTTTCCAATTCCTTTATCAGTTATCTTCTCACCTAACCACATTACAAACATGGTTCCTGAAACCAAAATAATTACTGAAGACACCCAGAAAAATGTTGAAGGTGCAGTAATACCTGGATCAAATGGTGAAATAGCTTCTGCTGGTAAACGTGAAATTACGTTAGCAATATAAGCAGGAGCTTGGAAACTAGTAATAAGAACGGTTAAATATCGTGTTATTTGATTAATCTTTCTTCGACCACTTTCACCTTCACGTTGTAAACGTTGAAAATATGGGATTGCCATACCTAACAACTGAATAACAATAGAGGCTGAAATATAAGGCATAATACCCAATGCAAAGATTGAAGCATTGGAGAATGCACCTCCCGAAAACATATCCAATAAAGCTAATATCCCACTTTGAGATTGGCCTTTTAAATTAGCCAACATATGGGGATCAATACCGGGAATTACAACTTGCGAACCTAAACGGTAAATCAATAGAATACCAAGTGTGTACAAAATACGCTTTCTGAGATCTTCAATCTTAGAAATATTTCTAATTGTTTGGATTAATCGTTTCATTCAAAATTAAATTTTTGTTGTTACACCACCTTGCGCTTCAATTGCTTTAACAGCAGAATCAGAAAACGCATGCGCTTTAACTTCAAGTTTTGCTTTTAATTCACCACGACCTAAAATTTTGATCATGTCATTTTTAGATGCTAAGCCATTATCAACCAAAATAGCAGGGTCAATCATCTTAAGCTTTTTCGCTTCGGCCAATTTTTGCAAAACATCTATATTAATTCCATGGAATTCTTTACGGTTGAAGTTTTTAAATCCAAACTTAGGAACCCTACGGTATAAAGGCATTTGTCCACCTTCAAAACCAAATTTCCTGCTATATCCTGATCTTGATTGTGCCCCTTTATGACCTCTTGTGGATGTTCCACCACGTCCAGATCCCTGGCCTCTACCAATTCGTTTTCCTTTTTTTATAGAACCTTCTGCAGGTTTTAGATTACTTAAATCCATCGTATATCAAATTAATATTTTAGTCTAATTAAACTTCTTCGATTGCTAGTAAATGTTTTACCTTTTCAATCATTCCCATAATTTGTGGAGTAGCTTCAATTTCAATAGAATGATGCATTCTGCGTAGACCTAAAGCTTGTAATGTACGCTTTTGGCGTTCCGGACGACCAATGCCACTCTTAATTTGTTTAATCTTTACTTTTTTCATGTGTTAAAAATATTTTCAATTGTCACATGGAACTCGCCATTATGGCTCGTTTCATCATTCTGTTTTTTTATCCGTTGAAAACTGTATTCAAATCAACTCCTCTTAATTGTGCAACTGCAATTGGATCGCGCATTTTAGTTAATGCATCAATCGTTGCTTTTACAACACTGTGAGGATTTGATGAACCTTTTGATTTTGCCAAAACGTCTTTTACACCAACACTCTCCAATACAGCACGCATCGCACCACCGGCAATAACTCCAGTACCAGGAGCAGCTGGTTTTAGGAATATATAAGCACCACTATATTTTCCATATTGTTCGTGAGGAAGTGTTCCTTTAAGTACAGGAACTTTAATTAAATTTTTCTTGGCATCATCAATTCCTTTAGCAATTGCTGAAGTTACCTCTTTAGCTTTTCCTAAACCGTAACCAACAACTCCGTTTTCGTTACCAACCACTACAATGGCTGAAAAACTGAAGGTACGACCCCCTTTGGTAACTTTAGTAACTCTTTGGATGCTAACAAGTCTGTCTTTAAATTCAATCTCGCTAGACTTAACTCTTTTTACGTTTGTGTTTGACATATCCATTAAAATTTAAGTCCTCCTTCTCTAGCTGTATCAGCTAAAGATTTGATTCTACCGTGATACAAAAAACCGTTTCTGTCAAAAACTACATTCTCGATACCTGCTTCCTTAGCTTTTTCGGCAATTAAGCCACCTACTAATTTAGCCTGCTCAATTCTTGTAACCTTTTGGTCGGCAATACCTTTATCTTTTGAAGAAGCTGCTAAAACTGTTTTTCCTGAGGTATCATCAATAAGTTGAACATAGATTTCTTTATTGCTTCTATATACGCTCATTCTTGGTCTTTCTTGAGATCCCTCAACAATTTTCCTGACTCTTTGCTTGATTCTGAGTCTTCTATACTTCTTTCTATCTTTTATTTTTACATTCATTCTTTTACGAATTTAGTATCTGTTAAATATCTTA
>JAOZQX010000133.1 GCA_029931995.1 Bacteroidales bacterium | reverse complement strand
CCTTACGGGGATTCATGGGGTCTTGATGTCATTCACAAATGGGTCGAAAAGATCATCCAAAAAGGAATAAAAACGATTCCATTATCTGATATTACCGGAGAATCAAGTTCGGAAAAAATAAGTAGGGTTTATCATTCGTTAATCATCAAATATCCGAATATTGAATTTGGATTTCATTTGCATGCCCGAACTGATGATTGGCTTGAGAAAATTGAGGCAGCTTATAATGCAGGTTGTCGACGTTTTGATTCGGTCTTAGGTGGTTTGGGCGGTTGCCCGATGACGGGTTATGAGTTGTTATCAAACCTAGACACAAAAAATGTTTTGCATTTTCTTAACAAAAAAAACATTAATTCACCCCTAAATTTATCAGCATTAAACGAAGCTGAGAAAATTATTTTAACAATTATATAGAATATGTTTCCATTAGCAGTTTTATCAGATATTCATGGCAATTCCTTAGCACTGGAAGTTGTACTTGAAGACCTTTATAAAAGAGGAGTAAAAAATATGGTTAATCTGGGCGATACCCTTTGGGGTCCGCTTGATCCAAAAGGAACAGCTGATTTACTTATCCCTTTAAATATGATTACTGTGGGTGGTAATCAAGATCGTCAGGTTTATGAGGAGATTGATCCGAATAATCATACCTTAAATTATATGAAAGAAAGTTTGGGTGAGAAAGAAATTAATTGGCTGAGAAGCTTAAATCCAATTGAAACTATAGATGATCAGATCATCATGTTTCATGGAACCTTTAAAGATGATCATCAGTATTTTTTGCATGATTTTGTTGGTGAACAGGTAAAACTCCGTTCAAATCAAAAAATTGAAACTTCATTGAAGGGGCGAAACGAAAAACTAATTTTATGCGGGCACGATCATCTACCAAATCTTGTTAGACTGGAATCCGGTAAAATAGTATTAAATCCTGGTAGTGTAGGTATGCCGGCCTATACCGATGATATTCATGTTGATCATTATATTGAAAACGGAAATCCATATACCCGATGCTCTATAATTTATCAAGTGGCTGAAAATGATTTTAGATTTGAGCATATAGTGCTGAACTATGATTTTCTGAAAGCCAGTGAAATGGCAGCAAAAAATAAACGTGATGATTGGGCCTATTGGCTTAAAACAGGAAGGGCGTATTAAAATAATTCTGAAAGTTTGAATATTTCTTTAACCCTAACCCCTTTTTCTGTCATTTCGATGCTGCAACATTCATTGTATATGTCATGCTCAAAGAATAAAATGACATCTTCTTCTAAAGCTTCTTTAAAAAATCGCTCCTTGTCTTTCAATGTAATTAAAGGCTTGGTATCGTATGCCATAATCCAAGGCATCGGAACATGTACCGTTGCGGGTAAAAGATCAGCCATATAAGCAATGGTTTTACCATTTGCTTTTATGTGAGGGATGATTTGTCCTTCGGTATGGCCATTAAAAATTTTAGCGTAAATATTCGGGATTATTTCACCTTCTTCTTCTACTAAATTTAATTGACCACTTTCCATAATCGGAAAAATATTTTCTTTTAAAAAACTTGCTTTTTCCCGGCGGTTTGGATTTGTAGCCCATTCAAATTGCGGACGGCTTACCCAATATTTCGCATTTTTAAAAGTGGGTACAAGCTTCCCTGTTTCATCGTACTTTATGCTGCCGCCACAATGATCAAAATGCAAATGGGTTAAAATATTGTCTGTGATATCATCCGGAGTATATCCGTGTTTTGCCAAAGACTTTATCAGTGTGTTTTCACCATTCAAATAATAATGTTTCAGAAACTTTTCATTCTGTTTATCTCCAATCCCATTATCGATTAAAATACGTCTTTCGCCATCATCAATAAGTAGGCATCGCATTGACCAATTACACAAATTATTTTCGTCGGCAGGATATACTTTATTCCACATTACTTTCGGAATCACACCAAACATGGCTCCACCATCCAGTTTCAAATTTTCGGTTTCTATTGCAAAAAGCTTCATATTTTTCATTTAATCGGGCCACTCCCATTAGCTATACAAAATTAGACATTTAATTAATATAAAAAGACCTGCCACTTTGGGCAGGTCAGGGGGATATATAGGTAGAGGTTTTAAATTTACAACCTCTTGTTATTCATGATTTCGACGATTTGTTTTACGATAAGTTATTTTTAACGAGTACTCTTCTTTTTCTTTCAAAATCACAATTTTTGTTTCATCTTCCTCTAAAACTTTAAAGTTTGCATTTGCTGGTGCCGACTTATAATCTATATAAACATAAGGACCATATGGGTTTAAATCTAGAGTGAAATAATTGTCTCTGCCATCTCTGCCATCATAAAATGCAGTACCATATTCGCCCGGATTTGTGTAAATTTCATACTCTACTTCCCAGGCATAATCTATATATCCGTAACCATCATTATAAATACCATCATAGTACAAATAATAGATCCCGGGACGGATAAAATAATAATCGTTCCAGTAAAAAACATGAGGAATTGCACCGGTTCCAGCATCAATATACTCGGGTTCATCTTCGGTCCAGCTTAGTGCTATGTATGCATTGCCTGGTCGTCCATCAATTACCCAGTAGTCTTCGGTGCAAGAACTAAATCCGATTAGAATTATTAAGAAAATGGAATAGGGTAGAAGCTTTATTTTTTTAAGCTCATTTTGTCTAGTTATTTTGTCGATGGTTTTCATGGCACATTGTTTTAAGTTTCAAAATGTCGGATCCACCTAATACAATTCCAATATTGTGCCAAAATTAAATTTTAGAAATATTTTTTAAGGATTAATGAGCTTCTAACTAATTTCCACTTGTGTTTATATCAACCACAATAGAGACTTAATTGGTATGGTCGTTCTCATTTTATTTTCTATGATTTCTTTCAGAAATTTAACCAAAAGAAATTATTTCTGTCAAACTACCCTTATATCGTCCGGTAACACTATTCTGATCGTCAATAACTAAAGTAAATTCAATTTCAAAAATATTTTCCTCAATACTAATGGTTATACTTCCAGTTTGAATGCTTATAACATTTGCATTACCCATAATACAATCAAGACAAAAGGCATTATTTGTTGTTGTAAGAGGAAAAGTTCCACTAAAAATTTCGTCTGAACCTGTTGAAAAAAAGGCAGTAATATAATCTCCTTCTCCTTCAAAGCTTGTTTCTGTTGTGTTAAAGCTTATCCCATCAGATACTAGATATAGAAGGTGAATAGATACTCCTTGGTGTACCTCATAGGTATAATAATATCCGTTTTCTAACTCATACTTAGCATCATTGTACATGAAATAGTTTTCAGGTTCAAGCTGTAGTTCTCTGCAAGCTGAAAAAAGAAGTGATATAAAAAGTATAATCAAAATATGTGTATACAATTTTTTCATAGGTCTATATTTTTTGAGCTTATTTAAGGCTAAATATAGTAAATTTATATAACTAATGTGCTTCAAGCCAATTCTTTCCGGTATTCATATCTACTTCAATGGGGACCTTCAAAGGGATAGCTGTACGCATTTTATGTTCTACAATTTCTTTTACCACTTCCAACTCCGATTTTTTTGCATCAAAAACCAATTCATCATGCACTTGCAAAATCATTTTGCTTTCCAGTTCTTGTTTTTCAAATTCTTCAAAAATATTGATCATCGCAATTTTTATCATATCGGCAGATGAACCCTGAATAGGTGCATTAATTGCATTTCGCTCTGCGAAACCACGAACAACCGCATTATTGGAGTTGATATCTCTTAAATACCTGCGACGACCCATGATGGTTTCCACAAAGCCATTTTCTTTAGCAAAAACAATGGATTCGTCCATGAATTTTTTAATACCCGGATATTGGATAAAATACTGTTCGATTATATTGGCGCCTTCTTTTCGCGCAATGCCCAGATTTTCGGAAAGGCCAAAAGCAGAAATGCCATAAACAATTCCAAAGTTTACCGCTTTTGCATTTCGACGCATGTCTTTATCCACCCCTTCAATGGGAATGTCATAAACTTTTGAAGCTGTTGCAGTATGAATATCGATGCCGTTTATAAAAGCATCGAGCATGGCTTCATCTTTACTTAGCTCGGCTATTATGCGAAGTTCAATTTGAGAATAATCGGCTGCTAATAAAATATAATCTTCATTTTTAGGGATGAATGCTTTTCGGATTTCACGGCCTTTTGCAGTACGGATTGGGATATTTTGCAAGTTTGGATTTTGTGAACTTAAACGTCCGGTAGCGGCAACGCTTTGCATGTATGAAGTGTGAATGCGGTTATCTCTTGAATTTACCAAAAGAGGTAAAGCGTCTACATAAGTTGACTTAAGTTTGGTGAGTGAGCGATAATCTAAAATTTCCTGAATGATTGGATGTTTTTTAAGCAATTTTTGCAAAACATCTTCACCGGTTGAGTACTGTTTTGTTTTAGTAAGTTTAGGTTTGTCTGTAACCTTTAAACGTTCGAATAAAACTTCACCCAATTGTTTTGGAGAAGAAATATTGAACTCCGTTCCAGAAAATTCATAAATACGATCTCTGATTTTTAAAACATCTTCATGCAGTTCTTCTGAATATTTGTTGAGAGCCTTGGTGTCCAAATTTATTCCTTCTTTTTCCATGGATGCAAGTACAGGAATTAAAGGAACTTCAATAGTCTCAAATAATTCGAGGGTATTAGATTCTTTTAATAATGGTTTAAAAACTTCGGCCAACTGAAATGTAATATCTGCATCTTCACAAGCATAATCAAGCATTGCCTGAATTTTATGGTGCTGTACTTCGCGCATTGAGAGTTGGTGTCCTCGGCGTTTTTCCGTTACCTCATCATAGCTAATGGTTTTATAATCTAAATAAACTTCGGCTAAAAAATCCATTCCATGCCGTTGATCGGGCTCAAGAAGATAATGAGCAATCATTGTATCAAATATTTTCCCGGAAATTTGAATGTCGTACCATTTTAAAACACTCAAATCATATTTAATGTTTTGACCAATTTTTTCAATTCCACTATTATTGAATATTGGTTTAAAAGTTGCTAAAATAGATTTACATCCATCGGTATTATCAGGCAACGGAACATAA
>JAOZQX010000132.1 GCA_029931995.1 Bacteroidales bacterium | reverse complement strand
GCAAATATCGACAATCAAATTACATCACTGACAAATAATATTCTTGATCTTCAATTACAAAAACACCAGCAAAAAGTTAAGTTGGAAAACAACTTTCAAGAATCATTTGACAATCTACTAAATCAACTAAACACCTGGGAACTTCAGTATGTACTCAAAACCCCAATAAATGGCAAGTGTACATTCACAAAATTCTGGAATAAAAACCAAAATATTGTAACAGGAGAAAAAGTATTAACAATAATTCCTGAAACCAAACAAAACATTATTGGAAAATTACTCTTGCCTATCCGAGGTTCGGGAAAAGTAGAAATTGGGCAAAAAGTGAATATAAAACTTTTAAACTATCCTTATATGGAGTATGGCATGTTGCAGGGTGCAATCAAAAATATTTCATTAGTACCGTCTGAAAATTTTTATTCAGTGGAGGTTGAATTTATAAACGGAATGACAACCAATTATAACAAGACTTTAACCTTCCATCAAAAAATGCAAGGTGTTGCAGAGATTATTACAGAAGACCGACGACTACTTGAAAGAATAATTCTCCCAATTAAATCACTAATAAGAAATCAATCTCCAACGAAATAGGGTACTTTAACTCCGCTCAGGGATCAAATCGGTGAGCACCACAGAGTCCTAAAAGTCGATGTCTAGTACAATTGGACAATGATCCGATTGCTTGGCTTCCGGTAAAATTATAGCCCGCTTCATCAAATCTTTATTTTGCTCACTCACCATTATGTAGTCAATACGCCAGCCTTTATTATTGGCACGGGCATTGGCACGGTAACTCCACCATGAGTAATGATGAGGCTCCTGATTAAATGCACGAAAAGAATCTATAAAACCACTTTTTTGAAATTGATCTATCCATTCTCGTTCTTCGGGTAAAAAGCCTGAGCTTTTTGCATTTCGTATGGGATCATGAATATCAATGGGTTTATGACAAATATTATAATCGCCGGCAATAATTAAATTCGGTCGTGATTTTTTTAGCTCATCAATATAATTTTGAAAATCATTTAACCATTGCATTTTAAAAGCTTGGCGCAAATCACCACTTGAACCAGAAGGATGATAAACACTTACCACCGAAAAATCGCCATAATCGGCACGAATAAAACGCCCCTCATCATCATATTTTTGAATTCCCATTCCATACTCAACATGATCGGGTTCTTGTTTGGTGAGAATAGCAACACCACTGTAACCCTTCTTAACCGCCGAAAAAGTATATGTTTTATAGCCTGCAAATTCAAAATCCATAATCGGGATTTGATCACCTTGCGCTTTGGTTTCCTGAATACAAATTACATCCGCATCTACAGCATTCACCCACTCCATGAAACCTTTTTTCATAGCTGCCCTAATTCCATTCACGTTGTAAGAAACTATTCTTCTCATATCCTAAATTTTATCTAATCAATTATTTATCTTAGCGAAGATAAAAAGAATGTAGGTGATTTAATTGTTTGAAAGCATATTTTTCTCTTATTTTGCAAGCGGTTCTGAATAAGCATAATGAAAAAATATAAAGTACTGAAACGCTTTCTTATATGGCGACTTCGTCATGTTAACGACAGACAATTTTTAATGATTGTTAGTGCCGTTGTAGGCATTTTGACCGGATTGGCTGCCGTTATCATCAAAATATCCGTACACGTTATCCAAAGCTTGCTTACTGGAAATTTTACTCAAGATTATAGTAATTATTTATACCTGACCTATCCCATGATCGG
Organism: Bacteroidales bacterium; assembly: GCA_029931995.1. Classification (GTDB taxonomy): domain Bacteria; phylum Bacteroidota; class Bacteroidia; order Bacteroidales. The sequence goes on along the minus strand of JAOZQX010000132.1, from coordinate 3,357 downwards.
GATACTCATTGCCCTTTTATTCATTAAACTCCTCATTCGTCAGCATGTGGGTCACGGTATTCCAAGTGTACTTTTTGCAATTTCAAAAACCAATGGGAAAATAAAACAACACAATATATTTTCATCTATTATCACCAGTACATTCACAGTAGGCTTTGGAGGTTCAGTTGGACTGGAGGGTCCCACTGTTGCTACAGGTGCAGCCATTGGCTCAAATCTTGGGCGTTTGTTCCACCTTAACTACAAGCAAATTATGCTCTTATTAGGTGTAGCATGTGCCGGTGCCATGGCCGCTATTTTTAAATCGCCCATTGCAGCCATCGTTTTTGCTACCGAAGTAATCATGATTGATCTAACCATGGCTTCGGCTGTGCTTTTATTAATTGCCTCCTCAACAGCCGTGCTAACTTCTTATGTTTTTTTAGGACAAGGAGCCCTTTACCCTTTTGAAGTTACCGAATCCTTTCAATTAAAAGATATTCATTTTTACATTATTCTTGGAATTTTGGCTGGTCTTGTATCAGCTTACTTTACTAAGATGTATATATTCATTGAATCCATTTTTTCAAAAATCACGTCCTGGCAAAAACGTCTGTTAATTGGGGGTTTAGCCTTGGGTATATTAATTTTCTTTTTTCCTGCTCTTTATGGTGAGGGGTATGAGGCCGTTAACTCAGCACTAAAAGGTGATATCAGTTCGCTCTATAACAACAGTATTTTTTATTCCTTTAGAGATAATATGTGGGTAATCTTTATTTTATTTATCCTCATTATTTTAATGAAAGCCATTGCAACGGCCGTTACTTTTGGCGCCGGAGGTATTGGCGGAATTTTCGCCCCTACCCTTTTTATGGGTGCCTTTACAGGATTGTTTTATGCCAAGCTGGTAAATTATTTTGAGCTTGGACAGCTGATGGATAGTAATTTTGCCTTGGTGGGGATGGGCGGACTCATTGCCGGGGTACTCCATGGACCGCTTACCGCCATATTCCTTATTGCGGAAATTACGGGCGGTTACGAATTATTTGTACCACTGATGATTACTGCAACCATCTCGTATGCGACGGTTAAAATATTTATTCCGAATTCTGTTTATACTTATCAATTGGCTAAACGTGGGGAGCTTTTCACCCATCATAAGGATCGGGCTGTACTATCAATGATGAAAGTAACTAAGTTGATTGAACGAAATTTTAGAAGCATCGGCCCGGACGAAACTTTAGGCGATCTGATCAAGATTATTTCCGAATCGCAACGAAACATTTTCCCGGTTATTGATAACGAAAATAAATTCCTTGGTCTCATTCGTTTGGATGATATCCGCCAGATTATGTTTAAGCCCGAGCTGTATAAAACCCACATTCACAGCTTGATGATGACACCAGAGGTTATTATTGATCCCGATGAATCCATGGAAGTTGTTGCCAAGAAATTTCAGGATTCGGGTAAGTTTAATATTGCCGTAATTAAGGATGGGTTTTACCTCGGCTTTATTTCCCGCGCTAAAGTATTCTCCAAATACAGGAGTTTACTGAAGTACTTTTCGGATGATTAAAAAATCATGTTCGGAATCTTACACTTCATTTCCTTCTTGATTTATTTTTAGCTCATGTAAAGATTTTGTTCAAAGTACTCCAAATCAGTAATGCTGTATATCAGAAATTGATTGACACGGCATTCCTAAATGAATCTTTTTTTAAGCAGTAACTTTAGCCATTCTTTTAACGTCTTAAAAGCTATAGAAGGTTAAGCTTGAATAGGGTTTTGCGTAAGACACGCCGTGCTAATGCTTTAAAAAAACAGCACACTCCCTTCTCAAATTTATATTGCGTAATAAAAAAATTCTAATGTATGAATACTAAAGTGAAAAAAATCTTAAGAAAAATTTTGAAAATAATTCTTTACTCAATTCTATCAATCATAGTAGGTATATTTTTGTTTTCAACAATTTATTATCTCAAGACGAAAAAACAATACATTACATTACTTAATCAACACCAGGCTTATAGTAGTAAACAAGATACCAGCATGCCTGAATTTATGTATGTCGAACCATCTCATTATATGTTGGATTCATTACGGATAAAATACAATCTTGATTCAGTTGCAGGTAATGGTTCGGAAACCGATCAAATTATTCGATTGATGAGATGGGCGCACTACATAGCTCCACACTCTACATTTAATGCGATTAAGCCAGAAAAGCGTAACGCTTTTAAAATTATTGATGTTGATGGAGGTGTTAACTGCAGAATGGTAGGAACCGTGTTAAATGAGGCCTATCTCTCATTGGGGTTCAAATCCCGCTTAATTACTTGTACGCCACACTCGGATGATTATAAGGAAAATCATTCGCTTACTATCGTTTATTCGAATAGTTTACAAAAATGGCTTTATATGGACCCCACCTGGGAGGCATATTTTATGGATCAGGATAGCACTTTACTCGGGCCACTTGAAATTCGTCAAAGAATGGCTAATAAAGAACCTTTGTTAGTAGCTGATAATATCAATTATAATGGAACTAAATACCTGACTAATGCTGGTTACAAATGGTATATGTCTAAAAACTTATTTCGCTTTTACTGCACTGATTCCAGTGAACCAGGTTATGAAACAAAAAAGGGAATCAGAACTTTCATCCATTTGTATCCTGAGGGTTACCATCTTGAAAGAATTGGAAGAACAGATACTACTCGTAAAGTATTTATAGATAAGTATACCAATAATAAAGATTATTTTTTCAGGAAACCTTTATAGAATGAACTGACCGGAGTCGAAGTCATACATCTGCTGATAATCAAACAATCCGACTTCACTCACCACGAGTCGCTCAATGACCTTCTTAATAAAAGAGGGCTACCAAATGGTAGCCCTCTTTTACTCTAAACCCACAACTTAAGTTGTGGGTTTAGCATATATCGTATTTTACTTATGAACCTTCTTAATAAAATCCTCCACATCCGGAATACCACCTTGATAAACCAGATAACCATTATAAGGCTCACGCTCCGTGATCTCATCATTGATCGGCTCCAGCATCATGCGTTTTACTTCTTCAGGATCTTCGGTTTGGCCCAAAATCCAGCTTAGCTTAACCCAGGCAACTTCGGGCAACATATTTCCGGCAGGAATAATTCCTTTGGCCATCATATCACGTCCGGTATCATACACAAACATATGCACATATCCCCAAATGGTTTGCAAAGTCATATACATATGAACGCCTTTGGCTTGTGCTCTTTCGATGGCCGGGTAAAGTTCTTTATTTACGTGACCGAGGCCAGTTCCAACAATAATAATGCCTTTATAACCAGCATCAACCAAAGCATCCAGGGTATCGGGTTTCATGCCCGA
>JAOZQX010000131.1 GCA_029931995.1 Bacteroidales bacterium | reverse complement strand
TTTAATGGTGAAGGACAATGGGCTGGCGATGTTTTTTTAACTAAATTGAACCCAAGCGGGAGTGATATCATATTTTCTACATTTATTGGAGGTGAAGTTGAAGAAACAGTAAGCGGGGGATGTCTTAAAATTGATTCTAAAGGTAATATTATTATTGTAGGAGTTACTCTTTCTAAAGACTTTCCTTTAACAAAAGGTATTATTGAAAAAGAAAAAAACTGGCATGGTTTCCTTTCTAAATTTAATCCCGATGGTGAAAAGCTTTTATTTTCCACTTTCTTTGGTAGCAGTCCAATGGAAATGATTCTTGGACTTGATGTTGATGACAAAGACAATATTTATATAACTGGTTGTACTCTTACAGAAGACTTACCAGTAACTGATAATGCTGTTCGAAAAGAATTCATTAAACCTGAGAACAGTACCAAACTTGATCATTTTATTGCAAAAATAAACGAAACAGATAATAAAATCTCGTATTTAAGCTATTTCGCAGCCAATGGATATATGATCTCAAAGTTGAAATGGACAAAACCAAACAGATTGATAGTATGCGGCAGCACTAACGAAGAAGGTTTTCCGGTAACTAATAATGCTATAAGTAAAAAAGGCAATGGTCATCAGGATTGTTTTATATCTGTATTTAATTCTGAAACTATGAGTTTAGAATACTCTACATTGTTTGGAGGAAGTGAAGCCGAGCATGTCATGTCAGCAAATTTTCTTAATAAAGATACTATTGTAATTGGAGGAACAACAAGTTCTGCCGATTTTCCGCTTACCTCGAATGCTTTGTATTCAGAGTATCCCGTCAATGAAAAGACCTTCAATTCCACTTTTTTTGCACGCAAAAAATCTTTTGTTTCTGTAATCGATATTAAAAATAGTAAACTCCTTTATTCAACCTACTTAGGTTCATGTTTCCTATTTAATATTCACCCTGACAAATCGGGAAATATCAGTTTTGTTTCAGAATCTGGCCAGCGTGCAGAAGCAGGAATGACAGGTTTTCCTGTAACTCGAAATGCCATTATGGAACCTCCTACTTATACTATGATTGGACGATTAGTTATAAATGAGCCTATTGATAATGCCATTCTGGAAAGTTATGTAGGTAAATATGAACTGCGAGAAGGAGTTACTATTACTGTTACTAAGGAAGGTAAGCAAATGAAAGCTCAGGTAAGCGGTCGAGATCAATTTGAAATTCATCCAGAATCTGCAACTATTTTTTATTGGGAAGAAGGTGGAGCTCAATTCACATTTAATTTAAATGATGATGGGAAAGTGGAAAGCATGACATTATCACAAGGTGGACGAGAAACAGCATTGCCTAAATTAGATGATTAGAATGGATATTGATACATATAACAAATAAAACCAAGCGTCTCATATATTTTTACCGCTTATCATTTAATCACCACCCATCATTTTATCTATTGGAAACCGGGCAAAAAGGTTTTAGTTTGCGCGATTATTTATCAAATTAACAAGCTTATGAAAAGAGTAATTATTACTGCATTATTTTGTGTATTCATTATAACATCTTATGCACAAATTGACGAAAACTTATCATTTAGAGAACTTCAAACCAAAGCGATCGATTATTATAGAGCGAACAATATGGATTCGGCCATCCTTTTTATGGAGTTCGCTTATGAAAAATTTCCTGATGAGGATCTTAGTTCAACAAGAATTCTTGGAGCATTCTATGCTATTGCCGGTCAACATTCAAAAGCTATAAAAATTTGGATATATGGAATGGAAAAAGGATACTATTATCGTTTAAATAGCGATAGATATAAGGAAGCTTTTAAGGACAATGCTGAATTCGCAGAAATAGCAAAAAATGAGAAAGACAAGATTGACGCTGCTCATATCGAGCATGAAGTTGTTTTACCTACGAATTATAACAAGGATAAATTTTATCCAACCCTTTTTATCTTTCATGGAAACAGCAGGAATATTGAGAAGTCAAAGTTGTCGTGGGCATCACAAATAATGAACGATAATTACATTTCAATATTTGTTCAATCCTATGTTCATATGATTAAAGATGGATTCCAATGGATTCCTAATGATGAGAAAACCAATAAAGAATTTAAAGAAATTTACGATAAGGTTTTGGCAACATATCCAGTCGACACCAATAAGATCATTTTTTCAGGTATGTCGGCAGGAGGAGCAAAAGTATTGGAATATGCATTCAGTGATTTTATTCCTATGAACGGATTGGTACTAAATTGCCCTGTTATTCCAAGAGATATTACGGAAGATGCCATTAAGCAGTTTGTTGCAGATAAAAAGAAAATTGGAATCATTACCGGAGAAAATGATTTTGCTTTAGCAGCTCAACAAAACTTGGTAAATACCATTGACAGCCTAAAAGGACATAATAAAATAATCGTAAATAAAGATCTTGGTCATTCATTCTCAGACGATTTTTCAAGTTTATTGGATGATTATTTAAAATGGGTTATTAAATAATATAGATTATGAAAAGAAAAACAATTATAACATTATTAGTACTAATAAACATTACAATTTCATCCTTCGCTCAGCAAAAAAAGATTGATGTTAGCTATATTGCAAATGCTGGTTTTCTACTTGAAAGCAATGGCAAACAAATACTAATCGATGCTTTATTTAAACAAGGTTGGGGTAATTATTTAATCCCTACAGATTCTATTGTGTCGGATATAATTACTCAACAGCCTCCTTTTAATAACACAAATCTCATGTTATTTACACACCATCATGGAGATCATTTTGACCCTTTAATGGTTGTGAACTATCTACTTAATAATTCGGAAAATATTTTAATTGCACCGCCAAAGGTTACGAGTATATTTCCAAGGCATCCCGATTATAAAAAGTTCGAGAATCAAATAGTGCAAATAGATGAAAATAATGGTTTAAAAATTGACACTACGATTCAAGGAATCAGCGTACGATCGTTTTTTTTACAACACGACTCGCGCCCGGAAATCGAAAACGTTGGGTATTTAATAGAAATTGATGGGATCAAAGTATTCCATTCCGGAGATTATAATGGTTCTGAGATTGTTGAGTTTGAAAAATTACAATTACAAAACGAAAATATTGATCTGGCTTTATTGAATTTTTACGGTTTTTGGAGCACTAAAGAAGAGCGGGAATTTGTTATAAAACATATTAATCCTAAGAATATTACGCTCATACATATTCCCCCGGCGGAGATTGAAATGGTAAAAGATTCGGTTAAAACGATAAATGATTTTATAGATATTACGGTATTTGAAAGTAGTATGAAGAAAAAATCATTCTTTTACGATTAGCAAGAGAATCGTCTAAATTAAAGACAGGAATCATTAAAATGAGAAAATTAATATTTCTATTCCTAACAGGGTTATTTATTGCCAGCTGCACACAAACTGAGAAAAATTTCCTTGACTCAAAAGACGCCTATTTTGGGCTTACGCCACCGGGCTTAATCCCTGAAGTTTTTGCGCCAAACATTGTTTCTGATAGCACCTGGGCCGAACATTGCCAGGTAGCAGTTTCTCCGAAAGGAGATGAGATTTATTGGTCGGCCTGGTCATCAAAATATCCACCTGCCGACACTTCAATGAAGAATTCAGAACAGGTTTATTTTTCAGAATTTAAGGAAGGAGCATGGACAAAACCTGCCATTGCAGACTTTATAAAGGATCATTTAACTTGCTTAAATGGAGGTCCTAGTTTTAGTCCGGATGGAAACCGACTTTATTTTTACTCAACAGGTATGGAAGGTGGATTTGGCAAAAAAGATGTTTGGTATGCTGAGAGAACAGATAATGGCTGGAGCAAACCTATTAATGCGGGTGAACCTTTAAATACCGAAGATGGAGATTGGACACCCTCATTTACCAAAGATGGATACGCCTATCATATGGGCAATTACGCCTACAACAGAAATGAAAAACCCTTGAAGTTTAAATATTCAAATGGTAAATTTTATAAGCCAGATACCGTAATTATTCATCCTGATTTTATACCCGTCTTTGCAATATATGTTTCTCCGGATGAGAGTTATCTCATTTTTTCAGGATTTAATAAAGAAGGCTTTGGAAGTCTCGATATATACATTTGCTTTAAAACCAACGACAATAAATGGGGAACTCCAATAAATATGGGAGATAAAATAAACACAGAGAAATTGGAGCGTTTTCCAGTGGTTTCTCCGGATGGAAAATATTTATTCTTCATGCGCCACACCCCTGGGCAGGATTTCTTTTGGGTATCAACAAAAATATTTGATGACTTAAAAAAAGAAAGTATTGAAAATAAAAAGTAAGAGAGTCATTCAAATAACAAACCACAACAACGCTTCAAAAACATAGCAGTTTCGATGAATACTCTAATGAAATTTGGTTAAATCAAAAGAAATAATATATTCTGCTTATAACAAAAGTAATAGCCTATTATGAAAAAATTGAATTCCATCATTATTAGCGTTATTCTTTTACTGTCTTTTTCAACAGAATTAGCTTCTCAGGATTATAATAAGCTAAAACTGAATGAAACTATTGCCGTTTCATATGAACCCTATGATTGGGATACAGCACCCCCTAAATCCTTCAATATAAATATTGATACATTAAATGCATTCTTTGATAAAATATCTGAATGGGAAAACTCAAGAAGTGTATTAATAATTAGGGATGATAAACTTATAGTTGAAAAATATTATAACGGCAGAAATAAGTATTCTGCTTTTAATACATTTTCAGTAACTAAAAGTATTACATCTGCCTTAATAGGAATTGCCATTAAGCAAAATTTAATCCGATCGGAAAATGACTTAATGATGGATTATTTTCCTGAATATGATGAAAAAATTAATGAACCGGAAATAAACAATATTACTTTAAAACACTTACTAACAATGACAGGCGGCTTGAAACCAAAAGAATGGTGGAATCCGAGTATTGACTACGCTTTATTAGAAGCTCCCTTTGAAAAGAAACCTGGTGAAAAATTCTTATACTACAACGCACTTCCTCATCTTTTGTCTGCGATAATAAGTAAAACAACAAAACTTTCGATAAAAGAATTTGCTGAAAGAAATTTATTTGAACCATTAGGTATGAAGTGCGCATTTTGGAAAAAAGATGGCGAATATTATTCCGGTCGCAGCAACACCTATTTTACGCCAAGAGT
>JAOZQX010000130.1 GCA_029931995.1 Bacteroidales bacterium | reverse complement strand
TGAAAATCGTTTATATAAATACGATAATAAAAAGTATCAGCGCAAGGTTTTAAAAGAACGTGATGTGGTTTCAGATTATACCGATAATACTGCTAATTCTGATTCAAGCAATTATGCATCAGCAAATATTCCAAACCAAAACAGAAAAGTTTTTACCAATAATGGCATACGTTTTATTTTTGCAGAAAAAGGGGATGGTTTTTCAAAAATCGCCAAAGACCTAAAAATTTACACCTGGCAAATTTCAAAATATAACGATCTGGATAAAAATGACCAGATCAGAATAGGGCAAATGATTTACATTCAGCCGAAAAAAAATAAAGCTATCGAAAAATATCATATTGTGAAAGCAAATGAAACTCTTCATTCAATTTCTCAGCTTTATGGCATCAAGCTAAAAAAGCTTTGCAAATATAATAGGCTCTCGAAAAAAGATTCGTTGAGAATTGAGCAACAGTTAAGGTTAAGATAAACCTCTACCAAATACATTGAAGCCGAAATGGATCAAAAATACGTAACCCGAAAACTAAAAATATCTGAGATTTATAAATTGAAAGGCTTTGCCCCTACCGATTGGAATTTTGAACTAGACAGTTTTCTTCATGCGCATTTCGATAAAAGTTATTTTCTTCCTATTGTTACAGTAAAAGACGGGGAAATAATTGCTTTTGCCAATGCACTTATCAACGGAAATATTGGCTGGGCAGGAAATATCATTGTTTCGCCATCACATCAAAAAAAAGGACTGGGGTATGCAATTACAGAGGAGTTAATAACGCTAATGCAAAAACAGGTTGAAAGTATATTGCTGATTGCTACCAAAATGGGTGAAAGCCTTTATAAAAAATTTGGGTTTACGAACATCGAATCTTATACTTTTTTTGAGTACAAAAAAATTGAAACAACAACATCGGAGACCATCCGTCCATTTGATAAAAAATTCTTGGAAGATCTTTTAATTCTTGACTATGAAAACACATTAGAAAGTCGCCGAGAATTATTCGAGCCTTTTCTGAAAAATGCATGGATATATATTTCCGATACAGGAAAGCTTACAGGTTTTTACATTCAAGGATTTGGAGACGGAACTATTATTGCTTCCGATAAAAACGCAGGAAAAGCTCTATTGGAGTTTAAGCATTCAAAAGGTTTATTCCGCTCTGTAATTCCTACTTCCAATAAAATAGCTATTAAAAACATGCAGGAATTGGGAATAAAAACAATGAGCCAGGCAAACCGAATGATTTTAGGAAAAGACATAAACTGGAAACCTGAAAACATTTACTCTAGAATAGCTGGATATTGCGGATAACAAAAAAATAATATGGAGTTTCATCTAACAAAATGCAAATTAAGGCTCTGGGAAATGGGCGATGCCGAACACCTGACAAAATATGCAAACAATAAAAACATTGCTAATTGTTTAAGGGATGGTTTTCCACACCCATACACAATTAATGATGCCAGAAACTGGCTCAAAAACAACCTTACCAATAAAAACTTATTGCTCGCAATTGAAATTAATAATGAAGCTATTGGAGGGATTGGGATTATTTATCAAAGCGATGTTTACAGACGTACGGCAGAAATTGGTTATTGGCTAGCCGAGGAATATTGGAATCAGGGAATAATGACAGAAGCTATCAAGACTCTTGTTCAGCACACTTTTAACAATTCCGATATTGTACGGATTCATGCAGGAATTTTTGAATCGAACACTGCCTCTGCAAGAGTTCTTGAAAAAGTAGGCTTTAAATTAGAGGCAATTCACGAGAAAGCAGTTTTTAAAAGAGGGAAACTAATGAACGAGTATATGTATGTGATTTTTAAATAGTTAGAAGCAGAGCAATATTAATTAGATTTTTTTTATAAAGCCAATCTAAAAAAATACATCCTGTAAATCTATAAAATTCCAGCGTTTATATAGTTTTTTTTGTAAGTTAAGAAGTTTAGATTATTTTGGGTGAAATTTTTATCATACAAACTAATCAACCTGATAATGAGACGATTAATTATAGCAATCTTTTGCATCGCAATCTCTTTACAATTGAGTGCAGGCAAGTTCGACCGTACAACAATAATTCCAACACAAACCGATACACCTCCAATACTTGATGGAATCTTAAATGATGATGTTTGGAAAAATGCAAAAACAGTAACAGACTTTATAACTTTCATGCCGGATTTTGGCAAAGATTTATCAGAAAAAACCATTGGATATATAGCTTATGATAGAGACAACCTCTATTTTGCATTTAAATGCTATGATACGGAACCTAACAAAATAAAAGCTTCCATTACAGCTCGAGACAATATAAGCGATGAAGACTGGGTTTGTGTTAATCTCGACACTTACAACGACCAACAATCATTATCTGCTTTTTATGTAAATCCATTTGGGATTCAAATGGATAGCCGTTTTATGAGTGGGAATGAGGACGCCAGCATTGATTTAGTTTGGTATAGCAGTGGTAAACTTAACGACGAAGGTTATTCAGTTGAGATTCAAATTCCATTAAAAAGTATTCGGTACTCAAGTGGGAGCCCTGTGGAAATGGGTATTTTTCTTGAACGAAATATAAGCCGCAGTTCTGAACATGGATCTTATCCTGAACTAAATCCTGAAAAAGGTTATGCAATGCTAACACAGCTTAACCCAATTGTTTATCACGATTTAAAAAAACAAACACTTCTGGAAATACTGCCGGCATTTACCCATAGCAAGCGCAGTTCTTACAAAGAAGGTGAAATGAGCACTGATTTCAAAAAGTCAGATGGTCATCTTACGCTCAAATATGGAATAACATCCGATTTGGTTTTGGATGCAACGTACAACCCAGACTTTAGCCAAATTGAAGCTGATGCAGGGCAAGTTGATATCAACCTTAGAAATAGCTTATTCTTTTCCGAGAAGCGTCCTTTCTTTTTAGAAGGAAACGAGATTTATAAGATTGGGGCAACTCAATCGTCCAGTAACGATCCGTTAAGAAGTATAGTCCATACCCGAACAATTGTTAACCCGATTTTTGGTATAAAACTAGCTGGTAAATTAGGTGATAAGAACAATGTTTTACTCTTATATGCAAAAGATGAATTACCCAAAATTGATGGTCAAAATCAATTTGCTCACTTCCCTGTTTTCAGATATAAAAGAATTTTAAATAAAGACAGCTATATTGGCGGAATATTTACATCCAGAGAATTAGAAAATACGTACAACCGTGTGGGTGGTCTTGATGGTGAAGTCAGATTAAGTCCATCCAGCACACTGGCATTTCATTCTATATTATCAGAAAGCCAATCTATATTACAAGATGAAACACTTGATATAAATTCAGGGCATAGCATTGGATTAACATATTGGTTTAGCAATAGAGATATTGATTACGGACTAATATTTAAGGATATTAGTACTGACTTCAATGTTGACATGGGTTATATAAAACGAACCGGAATGCAAATTTATGCCGGTTACTTTAAACAGAAAATTTATCCGAAAGCCGATTTTTTCAATCGAATTGACGGTGAAATCTACACCTCGGCTGTAAATGACAAGTTTTATAATATGTGGGAAATGTTCAACTACTCAGCTATTACGATATACTTTTGGGGGAATGCTCAATTCATTGCAAAATACTATCTAACAAATGAAATATACTTGGGCGAGCGATTTAAAACAAATGGTTTTCACACTCTTCTGAGCAAACAAATCACTAAAGGAATTTCTGCCTATACAGTTTTAAGATGGAACAATGCTATATTTTATGGTGACCCACATCAGGGAAAAACATTTAAAGCTACCGGTAGTATTACTTTCCAACCTTCTGATAAATTATCTTCCCAATTAAGTATAAATTACGCTCAATTTAGAAGTAACCATAATAATGAAATATTATATTCATATCCTCTAGCTAGACTCAAGCTTACCTACCAATTAAACAAATATCTATTTTTCCGAGGAATTGGAGAATATAACGGTTATTACGACAACCTGGTATCTGATTTCCTCGCATCATTTACTTATATACCGGGGACAGTTATTCATCTTGGTTATGGATCTGTTTATCAAAATCTTGGGGGGGATGAACTATGTGAGATTAACTGTAGGAAACTGAAACTTAGAGAGCGTGCTAGAGGGTTTTTCTTCAAAGTTTCATATTTATGGCGTTTGTAATTATTCATTTTTTTGGCCTCAGATTATAGAAATCATTTATCTTTATAAAAATTACAATTTAAGTTTTTTATGAAAATCAAAGAGGTTATTTTAAGAACTTTTGCTTACCTGTTCATTATTGGTGGAATTGTTAGGGTTTTTGCTACTCAATCTACTTTTTACACGCTTCGTGTTGGGTATTTTTGGGTAGAGGATGATTATTTTAAATTCATCAACCGAATCATGGGAGGCCTAATTATTTTAACCGGATTACTTTTTCTTGGAGTTGCACGCGATATGGTGCGATTTAAATATGTACTGGGTGCTTTTTCACTTGGATTATTAATTTTAGTTTTAATTATTGCAGTCTCCGGCTATATGCTTAATCTGCCATTTTACAGCTACATAGCTGATGTGGTTTTATTTGGAGTAATTGGATTTTTCTGCTTGTATATTAGAGCCTAAAATGAACATCGAAGAACTACTTCCTGACAGTTATCGAAAAACGGCTAATCTCGCCACTCAATTTGTTATCGAACATCCTGAATTTATTAAACTATTTATTTCAGAAATTAACAAACAAAAACCAACATTCGCCATGCGAATAAGCAGGGTGCTTGCCCTATGTCACGATCAAAAACCTGAACTCATACTTCCGTTCAAAGATGAACTTTTAAAAAATCTTTTATCAACAAAAAGCAACTCAATTACCCGGAATCTATTATATATTTTTCAAACAGCATGGAACAAATTAAATGAAAATGAATTGGGACAGCTACTTAACTTTTGTTTTAAATATTTAGAAAACCCCATTGCAGAACCGGCTCATAGAGTATATGCCATGAATATTATTTTCGCAAGTACAACGGTTTACCCCGAATTAAAAAATGAGCTCAAAAGTATTATCGAATTTCATTACGAAGAAGGCAGTGCCGGATTTAAAGCCTGTGGCAGGAATATTCTGAAACAAATGAAAAAATAAAACACCACAGTATTATTTTTCCAAACAAATATTATAATTTTACGGCAGACGGGGGCGAAACTTACTACTTGCTTTGATTCG
>JAOZQX010000129.1 GCA_029931995.1 Bacteroidales bacterium | reverse complement strand
GAATATTCCTTATTTACATAAACGAAAATGATAATAGCTACACAAAAGCTTACGCTCAGACCTATTAAATTAATAATTGTTTCCAATTTGTTTTTATACAGATTTCGAAAAACTGTTTTTAGGTAATATTTAACCATAAAATTTTCTTAGCAATCTAAAGATTAACATTTCAATTATTCAGACCTCAAACTATCGACTGGGTTTTTATTTGCAGCTCTTATAGCCTGATATGCTGATGTAAAAATTGTAATTAATAAGACCAATATAAATGATATAGCAAAGACGCCAAATGTGATTGAGGTTCGATAGGCAAACTGCTGTAGCATTTTATCCATCAGATACCAGGCTACTGGTGTTGCTATAACAAATGATATACTTACAACACCAATAAATTCTTTTAACATTATCCAAACCAATAAAGTAGTACTTGCCCCATTTACCTTTCGAATGCCAATTTCCTTCGTTCTTTTTTCTGCTATAAATATTGTTAGGCCCAATATTCCCAAACAGGCTATTAAAATGGAAAAAAGGGTAAAATAAATGATCAATCTTCCCATGTCCTTATCACCTTTATATAATCCTTCGTAAACCTGATCCAAGAAACGATACTCAAAAGCGATTACATTGTTTACACTATACCATTTTTCTTCAAGGACTTTAAGAGCTGCTTCTCGATTATGAGGATTGATTTTTACAAACATTTCAGAACTCTGACTAAATCTTTCTGGGCTGCTCTCAATTCTTGCAACCATAGGTTCAATTTTACGACGTAATGAGCCGTAATTAAAATCTTTAAATACACCAATAATTTGAACACTTTTTCTTTTAGAGGTTCTAAATTCGTAAAAGGATGCAGGCAAACTCAAAGGATCTTCAACTCCAATGGCCTTCGCAGCAGTTTCATTTATCATTACTGCCGCTGTTGAATCTGATGAAAATTGATTAGAAAAATCTCTACCACTCACAACTTCAACACCCATGGTTTTGAAATAATCAAAATCAACCCGAGGAGTATGCATATCTACCGGGTTATCCCAATCAAAACCTTTCCAAGCAAAACAACCTGCACATCGATTTTCAGTTTCTGCCCATGCATAGTCAGATGCCGTTATCGAAATAATATTAGGGTCTTGCAATAATTGTGATTTTAAAAAACTATAATTCTTAGCCAAATTTTCTTTAAACGGTATACAAACAATATTGCTATTATCAAATCCAAGGTCTTTTTTGCCAATAAAATTTAACTGCTTTATAATAACCACTGAGCCAATTATAAGAACAGAGGCGATAAAAAACTGAATAATGACCAGAATATTTCTGAAAAAACCTGATTTTACTGATTTAAATGACTTACGAAATATGCTTAGGGGACTAAAAGAAGACAATACAAAAGCAGGGTAACTACCTGCTAATAAGCCTGTACTCAAAAACAAAAACAAAACACTTATTATAAATTCAATACTCATGTAATCAATGGCTATAAGTTTTCCCGTTAATTGACTAAAAACCGGTCGTGCCAGTTCGAGTAAGATTAGTGCAATAATTGTTGCAATTAAACTGGTAAGTAAAGATTCGCCCATAAATTGATTAAACAGATTTTTATATTTTGCTCCAGAAACTTTGCGGACAGCCACTTCTTTTGATCTTTGCACACTTCTAGCCGTTGATAAGTTTATATAATTAAAACAGGCATTTATTAAAATAAATAAGGCAATTACACTAAACACAATTACATGCTTCTTGTCTGTTAAATTAAAATACGAGAATTCACTGCCGTGGTTTTCCTCTCCATCTAAATGCAATTTAGTAAACTCCTGTAGTTTAAAGAAACCGCCATCTCTCACAACCTGCGGGCATTCTTCTTCTTTTGCAAAACGTGTTAACCGAGCCCCAACACTGTCAATATTTGCCTGATCATTTAACAGAACATAAGTTGAGAACATGAATCTACCCCAAGAATAAGTACTGCTGTTTATTTTATCATATGAAAAGGGTATGACATATTTAAAAACCAGTGAAGAATTATCAGGGATATTTTTTACAACACCTACAACTTTTAGTGATTCTCCATCCGCTTTTATAACTTTATTTAAAGCGAAATCATCTCCAAATAATTTTTGAGCAATCTCTTCATCAATAATTATTTCATTTGGATTTGTAAAAGGATGATTAGAATTTCCTTCGATGAATTCAAAACTGAATATATTAAAGAAGCTGGTATCAGCAATAATACCCCCTTTTTGATAAAATCCTTTTTCTTCATACTGAAACAATAAGTCGCTGACTTCTTCAAAAAGTGTTGTTTTTTCAATTTCAGGAAACCTTGAGGAGGCTAAAAGGCCCAAAGGTGCAGGAGCAGTTCCACTGCCTGTTTGCATATACTCTGTACCGTAAGTCATCACCCGATAAATTCGATCTTTATTTTTATGAAAATTATCGAAATTTAATTCGTTAAAAATCCATATAATTATAAGTAAACAGGCAGCCATCCCAATGGATAATCCCAAGATGTTAATTACAGAAAATACTTTATTTCTTAATAAATTTCTTATTGCGGTTTTGAAATAATTCGATATCATAATCTCATTTTCATATTTTCTTTTCAAGACTCGTGCCAATAACTTATATCGCTCGTTATCTGCGTTATAGAATTACTGTACACAAATATAGCTGTTGGAATATCCAACACTTCTGTTTGGTTTTCCAACAATTCGTTCCTATCTTAGCTCTTTAAAAGTAATGTAATTATGGGGAAATCGGGACGAATATTAATTGTGGATGATAATGATGAATTATTGATTGCTTTAAAAATATTTTTGGCTCCCCACTTTTCTGAGATCTATACAGAAAGAAACCCCAATCTTATTCCTTCCCTCATCTCAAATAATTTTGATATCGTATTGCTTGATATGAATTTTAAAGCGGGGATTAATACCGGAAACGAAGGCTTTTATTGGATGCAGGAAATTTTAAAAATTGATCCTTCAGCTATTATTGTTTTTATTACTGCTTATAGCGATGTTGAACTAGCTGTAAAAGCCATTAAAGAGGGGGCAACGGATTTTATTCAAAAATCGTGGGATGAAAACAAGATACTCTCAACCATACTTTCGGCTTATCAATTACGACAATCTAAACTTGAAATAAAACAACTCAAAACCAAGCACGAACATCTAAATCAAAATATTCAAAACGAATTTCATTTAATTAAAGGTGAAGCCCCAAAAATGCAAATCCTTTACGATACGATTAATAAAGTATCAGATACTAAAGCAAATATTCTTTTGCTCGGCGAGAATGGAAGTGGGAAGGAAGTTATTGCTAGAGAAATTCATCAATTATCTGACCGGAAAAATGAAATTTTTGTTAGTGTTGATCTAGGTTCAATTAGCGAAACTCTTTTTGAAAGTGAGTTATTCGGCCATACAAAAAGGGCCTTTACGGATGCTAATCAAGATCGGGCTGGACGTTTTGAAGTGGCGTCGGGAGGAAGTTTGTTTTTAGATGAAATTGGGAATTTATCTCTCCCTTTACAGGCCAAATTATTATCCGCCATTCAAAACGAAGAAATTGTAAGACTTGGGAGCAATCAACCCATTTCTGTTAATATCCGACTTATTTGCGCCACCAATAAAGACCTATATAAAATGGTAGAAGATGGTGAGTTTAGAGAGGATCTTTTGTACAGAATTAATACCATTCGACTTGAAATACCAAGTTTAAGAGAACGCGTTGAAGATATCCCCGTATTATCTGATTATTTTCTGAACATTTACAAAACTAAATACAATAAACCTAAACTTAAAATTGGCAAGTCGGCTATAGAGCGACTCAAAAAACATCACTGGCAAGGAAATATCAGGGAACTCAGACATAGTATAGAAAAGGCTGTAATTATGACTGAAGAAAAAACGTTGAAAGCAGCAGATTTCTTTTTTGATAATAAACAGTTATTAAAACCGGGAAAAGCTGACAGCTTTAATCTGGCCGAAAATGAAAAACAACTTATACAAAAAGCCATTGCTCGCTATAAAGGAAATTTAAGCTTAACAGCCAAAATGCTGGGAATTAATCGTTCTACATTGTATGAAAAAATGAAAAAATATGAGCTTTAACAGATTTTATGTATCCATCATTGTTCAAGTAATTTTGATAGGAATTTCAACCAGTATTTTTGTTTGGACTTATTCGCAGGAATACATGCTCATAACCCGTTATTCCCTAATCATTTTATGGATATTTCAATTATTTATGCTTATCCGTTTTATCAATAAAATCAGTCGGGATTTAAAAAAATTCCTGCTCAGCATTAAGTATAAAGACACAAGCATCAAATTTAATACCAATAAAAGAAATCCCTTCAATGAACTTCATGAAAGTTTTACCGAAATTTTAAATGCTTTCAGAGAAGTCCGGATAGAGAAAGAAAGCGAATATCATTTTTTTCAAACAAGCATCGAACATGTTAATGTTGGCTTATTGGCATTTAATACTGATGGACAGATAAAACTTTGCAATCAAGCAGCTCGAGATTTACTTGGAGTTAAAAGCCTTGTAAATATTTCTTCTCTAAAGAGAATTAAACCCGAACTTCCAAAAGTTTTAGAAAAATTAAAGCCAAACCATCCTGAAATATTATCTCTAAAAAACGAAAATAAATTATCGAAACTATCATTGAATGCCACCAATTTAAAAATTAAAGAAGAAACAATTAAGCTCATCTCCATCCAAAATATTACGAATGAATTAGAGCAAGGTGAGATGGAAGCCTGGCAAAAATTGATTAAAGTTATCACCCACGAGATTCTTAATTCAGTAAGTCCAATTACTTTACTTTCATCCGGATTAATCAATATTTTTGAAGAAAACGGGCAGCAAATCCCCCTCAATAAATTGGAAGAAAACAATATTAAAGAATCATTAACCGGCTTAAAAGTAATTCAAAATCGGAGCAAAAGTTTATCCGCTTTTGTGGACGATTACAGATTATCGATGCAAATTCCTGCACCTAATTTTGAATTCGTTTCTGTTCAAGAAATTTTTAAATCAATGGCTGTTTTATTTAAAGAAGAATTAGATCAGAAAAATATTGATTTCACATGGGCTGCATCAGAGAATGATAGTATTCAAGCCGATAAAAAATTGATTGAACAAGTATTGATTAACCTAATTAATAATTCAATTTATTTTACACAAAATATTAAGAAACCTCAAATAAAACTTGCAATACAAACAGAAAATCAACAAACAAAAATCTGGGTATCTGATAATGGTTCCGGTATTGAACCTGAAATTATCGATCAAATTTTTATCCCATTTTTCTCGAC
>JAOZQX010000128.1 GCA_029931995.1 Bacteroidales bacterium | reverse complement strand
GATCATCCTTATGCCATTCGTTTATACGCCGGCGAATTTAAAATTGAAGAACATAAAACAGCAGCCGGAAAACCTTACATATTAATGAATATCCCTTATTATTTAGGAACTAAAATTCCTGAGTATATTCAATATTTATTAAATAGTTATCCGCTGGAAAAAGCCTAAAACTGTCTCGTCCTGAAATAGATTTACTTAAAAAACAAACAAGAATCGCCATAGCTCAAAAAACGGAAATCATTATCCATTGCATATTGGTAAGCTTTTTCCCAATCTTGTCCCATAAAAGCTGAGACCAATAAAAGCAATGTGCTTTTAGGCTGATGAAAATTTGTAATTAATATATCAACCATTTTAAACTGATAGCCCGGAGCAATCATCAATTGGGTTTCGCCTTGGAGTTCATCCAAATCGTGCTGATCCATAAACTGTAAAACAGTTTCCAAAATTTCAATCACTGAATTATTTAATTGATATTTTTCCTGATAAGGATCCCATTGTTGAATCTTAAAATCGCATTTCCCATCCACTAACAACTTTACTCCATACCAATATAAACTCTCTAATGTTCGAACGGTAGTAGTTCCAACTACAATGACTTTTCTATGCTTTTTATGGATGAGATTTTCAATGGTGGATTTATGAATGATAATTTTTTCGGTATGCATTTCGTGCTCACCAATTTGATTTGCCGAGACTGGCTTAAATGTTCCGGCTCCTACATGCAAAATCACCTCATCAGTTTGAATATTTTTTGTAGCCAACTTTTTAAAAACATCATCGGTAAAATGCAATCCGGCAGTAGGTGCTGCTACCGAACCATCATGCTGGGCATAAATAGTTTGATAACGATCTTTATCTTCTTTTTCGGCTTCGCGGTTTAAATAAGGAGGCAGTGGGACTAAACCAGCCGATCCGAGAAGTTGAGAAAAAGGATAGTCAAAAGGAGTCCAACTAAACTCAACTAAATGAGCCCCTCCATCCATCCCCACTCTCTTTGCAAAAAACCCAATTTCTACTCCCTCAATTATGACATTTTTTTTTAAAGTCCCTTCTTTCCATTTCTTCGCATTCCCAATAAAGCATTTCCAAACCACCGGGCTTTGTTGCTGAAAAGCTAATTGAATCTCAGAAGTAGGTTGTATGGGTTCTAAACAAAAAATCTCAATCTTCGCTCCGCTTTCTTTAAAAAACAGTAGACGAGCCTGAATGACTTTTGTATCGTTAAAAAAAAGCAGGCTGTCAGCCGGAAGAATTTTTGTAATATTTTTAAAAATACCTTGGCTTAAAGCACCATCTTTATATATCAATAATTTGGATTCATCTCTTTGAGATAAAGGAAATTTTGCAATTCGATCAGTGGGCAGATCATAATTATAATCTTCGATATTTATGTGTCTGGGGTATTTCATATTTTTTCAGCAAAAATAGGTGTTTGCAAAACAAAAAAAAAGCCCCTCCAAAAAGGGGCTCTTTAAAAATTAAGATTTAGTTTTTAAATACATGGATTTATTTAACAGCACTTGAAACCCATTCGTTGTATGCACCATCATATACTTTTACATTAGGATACTCTAAAATATTTTTTAATGCAAAGTAAGCAACTGATGCTCTTACTCTTGTTTTACAATATAAAATAATCTCTTTATCAGCAGTAAGACCATACTTTGATGCTAAAGCTTCCAATTCAGCTTTTGTTTTAAAAGACCCATTAGCATTAAGAACTTCTTTGAAAGGAATGTTAATGGCTCCGGGTATGTGACCCTCACTATCTTTATAAGAACCATCATATTCTACTGCATCACGAGTATCAACAAGAATAGTATTTACATTCGTTAAAGAAGCCTTTACAACTGACATTTCAGCAGATATAGCTTTATTTACTTTAGGTGTAAAAACAGCTTTTTTTGCAGGAACTATCGCCTTAGTCAAAGGAATACGAGCCATTTTCCATTGGTTCATATTTTTATGCAGTAATTGCACATTTTCAGCACCCATATACTTTAACACCCAATAAACACGACTATTGTATTTATTTGATCCATCATCGTAAATAACAATAGCACTTGTATTACTTATCCCCTTTTTACCAAAGTAAGCAGCCAAAGCAGCTGGATCTTTAATTAATCCTGCTGATAAGCCATCTTTATATAAATCCTTATAAGGAACATTCACGGATTTAATGATATGCATTTTAGCATAATCTGTAGCTTTACGAGCATCAATCACAACTAAATCTTTATTTTCTTTTTTGAATGCAGAAAATTCTTTTCCAATTAAGCTCTTTTCAGCAGCAAATAATTGTGTACTTACAATTAAAAATGCAAGT
This sequence comes from Bacteroidales bacterium, assembly GCA_029931995.1. Classification (GTDB taxonomy): domain Bacteria; phylum Bacteroidota; class Bacteroidia; order Bacteroidales. The sequence continues at coordinate 3,032 of JAOZQX010000128.1, read as the reverse complement.
AATACATTTAGGCAAAATTTTATTCTTTTCATGATCTATATATTATTTAAAAGTTACATTATTTTAACCTGAACTTGTACTAAGAACATATCATTAGGAATTTCGTTATAGAAAAGGATGTCAGTTTCTGAACTTTCTTCAACATTGTAAATATAGTTCACCTGAACACGTGTCCATTCGTTTATGAAGTAGTTAAATCCAAAAGTAAAAGCACTTTGTTTGTCAAATGTTTCATCCAAATTTCTATCATAACTTTCGTATTTAATTACTGGTTGAAATTGCCATGGAGTCATATACAAAGCCTGAATCATATATCCACTGCTTTCAGCAGTACCAGGAACTGCAGTTAATCCGCCACCACAGCCACCTTCGCCAACATAAACTGTTCCTTCATCTTTACCTTTGATATATTCGGCTTGTACAAGGAAATTTTTGTAGTTGAAGTTTACATCAGCTCCAAAACGAGTACGTTTGTCTGCATCAGTAATTGTTGGGTCTTCATTTACAGATTTTCCGGTACGGTAACTTGTACCAAATGAAATAAAGTCAAATGGAGCAAAAACAATTCTACCAACAATATCTTTATATTTATCAGTATCTTTCATGTTTATACCTGTTCCGTTTAAGAAAGCTAGAGTGTATGAAAAGACATTTTTATTTTCGAATCCCAAAAATGGTTTATCTCCGGTACTACCTGAAAACATAATACCCATATCTCTGAATGGTTGAGCAAGCTGAGAAACAAATTTTGCACGGTTAATCGTATGTAATCCTTGACAAGGAGTAGATAATTCTAGTCCGAAAGGAGATTTGAATTGACCCAAAGAAACTTTTAACATTGGTCCAAATCCTGTATAACTAACAAAAGCATCTAAGAGATAAGGACCTCCTTTTGTTGGGCTAAATTCAGCCATTACATAATAACTAACGTCATAAGGTACATTTCCTACTACACCTAAACGTACACGATTGAAATAAAAACTGTTATCAGAGAATTTTTCACTGGCTCCAAGTTCGCCATTAGATAAATAATTAAACTCTCCTTGAACGTATCCAACAACTTGAACACCTTCATCAGAGGAAGCTTCTACACAACCTTGGGCATTGACCATAACTGGTGCTGCTATTATTAAGAATAATGCAACTATTATAAATTTTTTCATCATTTTTATTTTTTTTAAATAGAAAGGGATTACTCCCCGCTATTGTTAAACAATTAATTAGGTATAATTATTAATTTGTAACTAATGGTAAATCAACAACACTTGAAGCAACAAATTTGTGGCTACTCATGCCATCATAAATAACACCATTAGCACCAAACTTTCCACTTAATGCATTATATCCTAAAACATTCAACCATGCTGTAATCATAGATGAAGTTTGACCAGTATAGCAATAAACAAGAGCATTTCCATCAGGATTAATAGCAGCTACACCATTGCTAGCAAGATTGATATTTTTGTATTGGAAAGCTCCTACAAAGTGTCCATCTCCCAAATAATCAGTTTCACCCCAATAATTAAAAATTTGATATTGTGAAGGATCGGTTAAAACAGAACTTGTAAGTGTACCAACTAAACCACCAGCTAACATTACATCAATTCTTTCGGCCAAGATTGAAGCTCCATCAGTTGAAGTAGAAGTCCATTCAGGTGTTCCATAAGTAGAAGTAGCTGGACTTGCAGTAGTTACCCAGCTTGCATGACCAACACCAGTACTATTAAGATTACCTGTCCATGGTGCTGATAAAGTAGAGTTCCAACCAGCCATACCCCATTTAAGTACTACAGCATCAGCATAACCTGATAAGCGAAGAGCCATTACAGCATGTCCGGCAGTTTGTCCGGTATAACAAGCAACAACAATTGGTTTATCAGTATAACTTTCAGCAGTTGTTAAAAGATTACCTAAAGTAACATTAATAGCACCTGTAATATGTCCGTTTCCAAAATCTGTTGCATTTCTAAGATCAAAAACATAATAGTTGGCTATATTTGTATTTACATTCTCTGCCGTTGTAATCCAATCTGTAAGCATATCAGGTAAATCTAAATCATTAGCTTCCATATATGCAGCTAAAATTGAATAAGAATTACCAGCCACGATTTCTGGCATGTCTTTTTTACAACTAGTAATAAATAAAGCCGGAATTAGGGCTAAAATTATTACATACATTTTTAATTTTCTCATAATTTTTTTTAGGTTTAATTTATAAATTATTATAATATTCACTTGTTTATATATCTATTTGTTTTGCATATGTGAATTCGGGCAATATAATATTTATTTTTATTTTTTTAAAATATTGTTAATTATTTCACAAATCTATATTAGAACATAATACCTTTTATAAAGATGCTTCTGACGTGTGATGGTAAAAAAAATGCAATAAATCGTTTAAAAACTGAGCTAAATCATAAAAAATTATATTTGTTTTGTACTTTTGCATCTCTCTAATAGAGATATATGAATACTAATAACTACGAAAATACTTGTGCAACCTTTGCCAATCATACATCTTGTTTCGACCAATTAACTATGCAAGAACAAGAGTTAGTTGAAAAGAATCAGGTTAGTGTTGTTTACAAAAAAGGTGAAAACATTTGCAAGCAAGGTTCATTTGCTTCTCACATTATGTTTTTGGAAGAAGGACTGGTTAAAATTTACCTTGAAGGAAATCCGAGAAATTTGATCCTAACCATTACACCCTCCAATCATTTAGTTGGCTTACCCTCTATTTATGAGGGGAATAACACCTTTTTGTATTCGGTATCAACGTATGTTGACTCAACAGTTAAATTAATTGATGTAAATATTTTCAAACAATTAATTCGCTCAAATGCAAACTTTGCCTCCAAAATTATTAATGTTTTAAATGAGAATACGGCACAAGCCTATGGTCGTTTTTTTTGTTTAACGCGCAAACAATTGCACGGACGTTTAGCCGATATTTTATTATGTTTGTCGGATCGTATTTTTAAAAGTCAATCCTTTAATTTACCTTTATCGAGGAACGATTTGGGCGAACT
>JAOZQX010000127.1 GCA_029931995.1 Bacteroidales bacterium | reverse complement strand
GGTTCAAAAGCTTCGGTAAAAGCAATTACATAAAAAGCCACACTAATGGCTTGCGAAAGGTATAAGGCAATTCCAATAGTAGCTCCAATGTTTAGTCCAAACGAACGGGAAATAATGTAATAAGCTCCTCCCCCTTCCACTTTTTTGTTGGTGGCAATTTCGGAAATAGCCAAAGCAGTTGGAACGGTTACCAGATGTCCTAATACAACGATCAAGAGTGCACCGCCGAAACCGAGTGTTCCCACAGCAAATCCAAAACGTAGAAACAGTATGGCTCCTAATATGGTAGAAATGGCCGTAAAAAAAACGGGTGCTGTCCCGAAACCTAGTTTAGTCTTTGATCCTATCGATTCCATAAATATATTTCTATCTCAAATATACATAAAATCATTTTATTCCAAACACGGATTAGCCTTTTCCGAATTCTTTTTTTACTTTTGAATTATGATGAAAATGCTGCGTTTTATAGCTTTTACAATGATATTTACAGTTTTTGGAAAGATGTTATTTGCACAAAAAGAGCTACCAAAAAAACTATGTATCTCTTCTGATGAATACCGTCTTTATCAACTCATCAACTCTCTGCGGACTGTAAATAAAATGCCAGCCATAGATTTATCAGCTTCCTTAAGTCATGTAGCTCATCTTCATGTTTCCGACTTAAGTCAAAATCATCCCGATACCAGTATTTGCAATTTACACTCCTGGTCGGTTAATGGAAAATGGATCGCCTGTTGTTACCAAAATTATGTACTTAAGCAAGATTGTATGTGGGATAAGCCCAAAGAACTTACTCCCTACAAATACAGAGGTTATGAATTAGCATACGCTTCTGCGGATGAAATTATTCATCCCGATAGTTTGATGATGCTTTGGCTGGAAATACCCGAAGTACAAAACATGCTTCTAAATCGTGGAGCATACGAAAAGAAAAAATGGCTGGCTGCAGGTGTTGGTATAAAGGATGGTTATACTGTGGTTTGGTTCGGGCAGGTTAAAGACAAATTAAAAACGCCTAAAGTTTGTAGCGGTAAGAAAGCTGTGGCGAAAATTGAGAAAAAAGTAGAGCAGCCGAAAAAAACAGATAAAAAAACAGTCGTAATAAATAAGAAAACCGGACGTTTTTACCTGATTTTTGGAAGTTATGATCGACAAAAAGAAGCCGAGAAATACATCAAACGCTATTTTAAAGCAGGCTTCACCAATGCTAAAATCGTAACCAGCAGCAAAAAAGTTCGTATCTCCCTCTCCGATCATCCCGATCTTGATTCGGCAAAAGCGGCAAAAGCCAAGCTAAGCAAGGAATATAAAGATGCGTGGATAATTAAGTATTAAGCATAAATAAATAAATAAATAAATAAATAAACCCGAACAATCTGTTCGGGTTTTCCTTTTTTCAATTTCTTTAAAATTATTGCAATTAATAAATTACACCCTCATTTCGATAACCTGCTTCATCAACATACCAGTTAGGAAATTGAGTGCCGGATGATTCGGCCCATGCAACAAAATGCAAGTATGCCTGAATAACATATGCCTTCTCAACCGGGTAATCGAATTGATTTGGGACATTAATGGCCCAAGGTAGATTATTATCGGTTTTATAATATTTTCCGGTAGCCACATTCGAATCGTCATGTTCTGTTCCAAAGTACGACTGATCCGCCAAAGTTGTTGGCAAATGATCGGATAAGTGCACTTCTCGACCCCTAATCTGATTCACAATTATAAACGGATTATAAGGAGGACTGCCCAATTGTGACAAAGACACCGGATTAGCAAGAGTTGTCATAACCGTCATAGTATTAGGCTCAACATAGGTTTGCCCGGGAGTTGTGTTTACCCCTGTACCACCACCTGGGTGTGGAAGTTGAGTAAAGGCATTATCTGTTACTATTATTGTTCCATTGTTTTGTCCGGCTTCCGTATTATTGCCGAGCAAATTAATATAATTGTCAACAATTGATGTTCCTGTTACAGAAGCAATGTCAGAAGGTTCCAAATTCATTTCAAAGCCAAAACCATTCGTAAAACTTGCTCCAATAGCTCTGATAATAAATTTTGATTCTAATTCAACCAATTCATTATCTGCATTTGCCACTTGTTTAAACTGATAATCTACAACTAAATCATTGAAATCATAATCGCCCTTACCTGGCCAGTTATCTTCAAATGCCAATGAAGCATAATCCTCAGAGTTCGGATAATAAATATTGTAGGCTCGCGTGGCGTCATCCGGATAATCATCTTCTTCATCATTCACACCATCTCCATCTGCATCGGCCACAGGCCCCGTTACAACAACATTATCCCAATAAATGTAATCACCATATATATGATGCCATAAGAGTACTTGTACAGAAGCCGTATTAGCCGGCATAGTTGCAGTTACAGTATATGTATTCCAATTAGTACTTGTACTATAAATATATCTCGAATAATATGCCAAAGGAGAACCATTACTATTTCTAGGAATCAAATACATCCAGGATCTTTTATAATCATTTCCACTCACTTTATGATCAGCAGTAAATGTAATAAGATCGCCAGGACTTGCATTCAGTAACTGGGTTACGCCCCCATATCTATAAGACGACGGTCTGGCAATTCTCAACACATTTTCGCCATTGTCATTAAATTGCTCAACGACACCATTCAATTGGCTGGTAATATTCCATCTACCATCAACAGTCATAGCCGAACTCCAATTTTGTTGCGAGCCAAAATCATCGCTATCGAAATTACCATTCGAAATGATATTTTGAGAACTAGCGAAATTGCGATCTCTATAAACCAAATCATTAAAACGATTATTTTCGATACTTTGGGATTTATTTTCGGCCGTTGTGTCTTTAGGTGGCAGTGTATAATAATTTGCACCAAAGTTGTAGCCATCTGTTTTCAAACCTTTTAATGATTGAGCACCGGTATCCAAAGTTATTAATTGATCCCCGGCCATTGTACTCAAGTACAATTCGGTAAGATAGGCAGGTATTGTAATATCCTGATTAAATACACCATTTTCGTCAGCCGATCCAACATATAATAGCACTCCTCCCTCTGTGGGCGATTTATCATAAATTGAAATACGAGAATTTATATTGCTAAAATCAACTGTAAATGGTAAAGTCACAATAAGATCCACTTCCTTTGTGCTCAAATAATGAAAATCATCAGCAACATTAAGACTATTCATGATTTCATCCCAGTTTGCTCCGCCATCGTCTTCAATTGTTTGGTTCAGTTTTGAGCAACTAACCATAAGAAAAGTGGCAAGTGTGATAAATAAAAATGTTTTTTTCATAAGGCTTTAATTTAAAATCAATACTTGTAGATTACTATCAAACTTATTAATTTATTAAGTCAATAATTAATCCAAAGTATAAAGATACAACCAAGTCATTGTTAATTAAGAATGTACAATAAAAGATATTATAAAATAGTTTCCAAAATATGGAAAACCAACCTATATCGGGAAAACACCCTGTGTTTTTGAAAAAAACAAGAATAGTGAGTTTGCCCTCGCTTAAGCAATCAGTCAAGTAGGATCGCAGATTTGAAATTTAAAATTCATTTTTATATCTTTGAGTATCAACCAATAAAAAAATTGCTATGAAAAAGATTATGTACACCTTAATGGGATTACTCCTAACATCCTTACTTTTTTCTCAAAATGACTACCAACAAGAAATAATTTGCCCCTGCATGCTCGAATTTGATTTTCCTAAATCTATAGAAGATGGTAACGGACTTTTACAAGCTTTTGGAGGGGTGCCAGTTTTAAGATTTGCCACGGCAAAAATTGAAGGTAAAAAGTTGATTTGTGAATATGAAACGGCATTTGCAAAATTCTTTTTTGATGGTTTTGGGTTTACAAAAGGAAGTAATAACATGGACGATATGAGTGATATACCATACGATTTAACTTTGACACTAAATGAATCTCTTTTGCACAATTGGACTCCCTCCCGAAAAACTGTAAAATTACCGAACTATCACAGGGGCTGCGTAGTTTACACCTTGGATAGATGTGCTGAAGATGGTAAATATTCTTGGAAAGGTGCATTTTACAAATCGGAATATAATGGCAATCGCATAACACTTTACCGCAGCTATGAGGATGCAGCAAGAGTAAATAGTACCAATACTGGTTTTATTATAGCTAAAACTAATTCAGGATTATATACTACAACACCAGTTACAAATCCGGATATTATTAACAATAAACCGACTGTCAAAAAGAAAAAAAAGAAATAAGAAATCAAACCTGAATTTTGTTTTATAGAGTCAGGCTTAATTCATCACTTATTATTCATTAATCTAACATATTTAAAAAACCTTTATATTTACTTTGTTTTATTGCATCTTTAACTAAACACGATTTTACTTTTTTAACCAAATAAAGGAGGTTTTATGAGTAATTTGTTTTTTAAATATTTAGATTATCGATTCCACTCAAAAAGTGCACACACTACAAAAAGAAAAACACACATTGATAGCTATGGGCCATTAATCACAATTTCCAGACATGCCGGTTGCTCTGCTAGAGAGATTGCCAATCTCTTTTACTTATCCATAAATAAAAACATACCTAAACCCACTGCCAAATGGAGGTGTGTTGATAAGGATATTATTTTGGATTCGGCCAAAAAACTTGATCTACCTCCTCGGAAAATTGAATATATATTCAACTCGCAAAAAAGGAGCACGATGGATGAAATTGTTGAATCCCTATCGTCCCGCTATTATAAAAGCGATAATCTAATTCGAAAAACCATTATTAATGTGATGAAAGAATTTGCTGAGATAGGTCATATAATTATTGTTGGACGAGCAGGTGTTGCATTATCTCAGCATGTCGATCGATCGTTTAACATTCGACTCATGGCTCCAATCAATTGGAGAATAAAACATATTAGTAAAAAACATGAGATTACGGAGGAAGCTGCAAAAAAATACATCGATGAGATTGATTATAGAAGAACAGAACTTATCGAAGAGTTTTATGGAACAAAATTAGAAGATTCGATGTTCGACATTATTTTTAATTGCGAATCTATTTCAAAAGATGAAATCGTTAAAACCAGCATGGAACTAATAAAAGCAAAAGGTTTGGTTTAATTAGTATCAAGACACAAGATTCAAGGCTTTAGAGTTTTTACGGACACTATACTACACAAAACTATTCAAGAGATTAGATGCTCAATATATTACAATCATCCGAACTCATCACGCAACCACGTCTCACTCATTACTATTCTTATTCTTTCTCAAGGCTATGTATAAGTGATTTTAATTGTTTTAAATAATTTCCAAAGGCTATTTTATTCGACCACTTCACAAAAACAATAGTAAGTGGAACGATCGTAATT
>JAOZQX010000126.1 GCA_029931995.1 Bacteroidales bacterium | reverse complement strand
ACCAAACTTGAGGCTACCGGATATCTAGTGGCCTTGACATATTCGCGCATAATCCAACCATTTTCGGGACTCACTTCATAAGTGTAGGATGGGCCTGAAGTACCACGGGCTTCTAAATTTAAAACTAAGCCCACATTTTTCATTAGAGGGTGTTGTTCAGCAAAAGCTTTTGCACCAAACAATCCTGCTTCTTCGCCATCTGAAATTAAAAATATTACATCATTTTTTAATGCAGGATATTTTGACAATGCTCGTGCCGATTCAATAATTGCAGCAACAGCTGCTCCATCATCAGCTGCTCCGAGCGTATTTGGCTGCGAATCGTAATGCGCTGTTACCAAAATCGATTTTCCAACTTCCCTACCCTTCAACACAGCAATCACATTATGTACATATCCGGCACTTACACTCCCACGAAAATCATACATCGCAGTGGTTGATTGTATGGATGTTTCCAAACCTAACTTTTCAAGTTCATCAAAAATATATTGACGAACACGCTCATGCTCTAATGTAGCCATCGAATGTGGACAGCGAGCAATTTGGTCAATATGCTCAAAGGCTCTATCAACTGAAAATTTCTCCTGCACCAAATTCATTGGCAGAGGCTTTGGAGCCTTAAACATCCATAAAGAAAGGAAAAAAGAGAAAATTATTAATGCAATAAAGATTAAACGGAAAAGGAATGTCTTTTTCATAATTGAGAGTTTATATTCTCAAATTTATGAATTTATGAATAGAATCCCATTTAAGGAGTAAGAAATGACAGATATTGCTTAATATTCTTTCAAATAATCCGGTTTAAAATCTTCTAAGACTTCTGCCTTAACCCAGTAAATATGCCTTTTCCCGGTTTTAATACTGGTAAAAAATAAAAATCTCTCATCAAGAGTAACATAGGGACGATTTTCAGACTCAGCGGAATTAAAGCACTCGCCCATATTTACAGGCTCAGTCCAGGAATAATCCTTTTTCCGGAAACTAATATATAAATCGTCTCGTCCATAGCCACCTTCTTTTGTTGAACAAAATATCAAATAACTTTCGTCAGAAGCAATAAACGGATCCCATTCATGTGCAGATGTGTTAAAGGTTGAGCCCATATTAATTATACTATTATAAGCACCGTCTTGCATTTTTGATACAAACATATCGGATTGTCCATATCCACCACGATCGCGAGCAAAGAAATATAAATTGCCATTGGATGCAACAGATGCATAGCTTTCATGTTTATCTGAGTTAACAGGAGAGTTAAGCAAGACTGGTTCTCCCCACCTACCTTTATTATAATCCACTACCCAAATATTACTCTCAGTTAAAGCTTCACCATTTTTTTGGGTTGGCCTTCTGGATGACATAAAGAGTTTTTTACCATCAGGAGATAATGTAAAATCGCCATCTTGATACTCACTATCAAAGGGTGCTTTATAGGGCTTTGTCCAGCTTCCTTTTTTTAACTCCGTTATATAAATAATGCCTGGTTCCGCTGAGTTAGCTCTTTTAAAAACGAACATTGTTCCGTTGGCATTAAAAGCAGAACAACCCGATGATTTATCATCAAAAGAAATAATTTTTGGCGCAAAAATCTCAGGGACTGATGCAGGAGCCTTTTGTCCAAAATATCGACCTTTTACTGTTGGAAAATCCTCAATGGTACTTTGAGAGAAAGAAATAAGTGCAATAAAAATAAGAACTGTTAATAATAGAGCCTTTTTCATGTCAATTAAGTTTAGTCAATTTATTTTTATACTGAGTTGGTGTAATATTCGTGTATCTTTTAAATATGGCATAAAAAGCCGATTTCGAACTAAAACCGCAATCATAAGCTAATGATTCAATTTTTAGATTGTCATTCGTGGGCACTTTCAGCATCTCTTTAAATTCATTCACTCGATAGGAATTGATATATTCAAAAAAATTCTTCTTGTATAACAAATTTATAGTTTGTGAAAGCTTATGTAAAGAAGTATCTAATTTTTTCGCCAAATCATGTATTGTTAAATCACAATCAAGATATGGTTTTTCCATATCCATAATCTTATTCAAGCATTGAACCAAGTTTTTCAATTCATCTTCATTCAGCCTTGTTTTAAGATATTTTTTTTCAGTCAAGCTATTTAAACCTGTATTTATATTTAAGATGCTCTTATCAAAAAATACCCCCTCCTGTTTGTAACCAAAAACACCCAAAACAAAAACATAAACCGTTAAAATCACCCCCAATACATCCACGAACTTGAAAGAAAACGAGAAATCAGAAAAACTCTTTAGCACCCATGAAAGATAAGAAGCGTACATATATATTGCAAAACCAATGGTTAAGAATAATAACCAGTTTAGTTCTTTCCGGCTCAGGTCCGAAAAATAATTTTTAACTAATTTTTTATGTTTCAAGATTTTTATTATTGCCCAAACAAGATAGACAGATGATGCAAATTCCCACACCCAAAGTGCGGCTTTATGTACTCCCCCTACAACTGCAAAATATTCGTAAAATGAAGCATAATCACTACTGTTAGAAAAATATTTTGAAATCGCAAATAAGCTTATCAGTAAAGGAGATATGTGCAGCAGCTCCCAGCTACTAAATTTATATTTCTTATTTATAAGGCTATTGATATAAAGAATCAACAATGGACCAAACAAAGCCCAGTAAACAATATCGAGTAATACAAACCAAGCTGCTTGATCCAATGAATTACTTTCGAGTAAATACCTATATAACAACTCAAAACTCAGAAAAACAAAAAAAACAGAAAGCAAATAGTCTTTCTTCTCTTTATGGCTTTTTAAGAAAACAATAGTTGCGAAAAATAAGGCCTGAACAAATCCAATTAAAGCAATTTCCTTCATCTCTTGAATTATAATTTTTAAGCACGATAATTTACAAAATTATTTTAAAATACATCTCCGACTTTATAAAACAAGACTTTATTCATCAAATTCAACCATACATTTATCAAATAATTATTTAAAGCATGAAAACAAACTACAAAATCATCATACCATTTACATCTTTCATTTTTATAGTAATGATGTATTCGTGCATGCAACAAAATAATAAAAAGGTAAATACTGAGTCGGAAAAAAAAATTACTCAAACCCTTAATAACACCTTTGGATGGGCTATTGAAAAAGACTTTGATTTATTTTACAGCTGTATAGTAAATGATTCAAGCTTTCGATCAATCACACCCTATAATATGGTGAAATTTGGGATAGATGAAGTGAAGGAAAGTAGTAAAATATGGGCTGACCCACGATTTAAAGCCATCGGGCATGAAATAAAAAAATTAAGAATTAACATCTCAAACACAGGAAATACTGCTTGGTTTTTCTGTTATATTGATGATATTGGTGAGTGGGATGGAAATCGAATCAGCTGGATCAATTCAAGATGGACTGGTGTTTTAATTAAAACAAACAATGAGTGGCGAATTGCACAACACCACTTTTCATTTGCCTCAGAAAATTAAACAAAACCTAAATATTATGATTAAAAATTCAATTACAATCCTATTATTAAGCATAATTTTATTTTCTTGTCAGCAAAGCAAGGACAATAAAATAGCTGATTTTAATAAAGAAAAAGCAATCGTTCAGTCAACTATTCATAACACCATTGCCTGGGCTAAAGAAAAAGACACTACTCTTCTTTATAGTATTATCGCCGATGACGAGAATTATTTAGAAGTTCATCCGCGCGATTATGTTGCTATTGGTATTGAGAAGTTTAGAGAAGCAGAACAATTTTGGTTGGATGATCGATTTAAACACGTAAGCTATGAAACCTGGGATATGCATATTAACTTATCGGAAGATGGGAAGGTAGCTTGGTATTATTGCCGCTTAAATGATATGAATGAGTGGGATGGGCAATCTGTTAATTGGGAAAATGCCAGATGGACAGGTGTATTAGAAAAGAGAAATGGGAATTGGCGTATGGTACAAATGCATTTTTCGTATCCAAGCCAATAGCTTCCCATTATTTGAGAACTATTTTTTTCTAAAAAGCTGCCCTAACAGGCAGCTTTTTTTATTATTTTTATTTGATCAATATTGTAAAAACATAAAAGAATAATAATATGAAAAGTATAAAAGGTAGTAAAACAGAACAAAACTTATTAAAGTCATTTGCCGGCGAATCGCAAGCCCGCATGCGTTACAACTATTTTGCTAAGGTTGCCAAAAAAGAAGGCCTTGAGCAAATTGCAGCTATATTTGAGGATACAGCCATTAATGAAAAAGCCCATGCAAAACGCTTCTTCAAATTTTTAGAAGGCGGGATGCTTGAAATTACTGCTGCTTATCCGGCCGGTGTAATTGGCACAACTATGGAAAATTTAAAAGCCGCTGCTGATGGAGAGAATGAAGAATGGACCGAACTATATCCTGAGTTTGCCCGAGTTGCCGAAGAAGAAGGTTTTAAAGAAGTAGCCGTAGCCTTTAAAATGATTGCAAAAGTTGAAAAAGAGCATGAAGAAAGATATCGTAAACTATACGACAATCTGGAACAAGGTAAAGTATTTGAAAGAGAAGGAACTTATGTATGGAAATGCCGTAACTGCGGTTTCCTCCACGAAGGTAAAAAAGCCCTTAAAATGTGTCCGGCTTGCCAACACCCTCAGGCATATTTTGAAATTGAAGCTAGTAATTACTAAAAATTGTGTTTTTTCTGTATCTTCACGGCTTAATTCTACGAGTCAAATTTATTAATCAAACGTAAACAAAAATGAAAATTAAAAATTTATTGATTTGCAGTATTGCTGTACTTCTTTTCTTTGGTTGTGCTCAAAAAACAAGTACACCAGCAATTGATCCTACTAGTATGGATCTGACTATTAAGCCAGGTAATGATTTTTTCCGTTATGCCAATGGTGGGTATTTAGCTACTCTGGAAATCCCGGAAGATAAAAGTTCGTACAATGTTTTTACTGAATTAAGAGAAAAAGCAAAAACGGATATCAATAATATACTCAAAGAAGTATCGAGCATTGAAAATGCTGAACCAGGAACTGCTGCCCAGCAAATCAGCGATTTTTACTTTACCGGAATGGATATTGAAAAAATCAATGCTGCCGGAATCACTCCTTTACAACCGGAATTTGAGAAAATCGATAATATCAATAATTTGGATGATCTTTTAGATGTAATTGTTTATATGCAGTTACATGGGATAAGTCCATTTTTTGGTGGAGGTGTTGAACAGGATCTAGCCGATAATTCAAAACTAAGTTATTATTTAGCACAAGCCGGTATTGGTTTACCAGATGTTAGCTATTTTACAAATGACGATGAACGCTCACAAGAAATTAGAACAGAGTATGTAAAACATATTGCTAAAATGTTTGTTTTAGCCAACGAAACTGAAACCT
>JAOZQX010000125.1 GCA_029931995.1 Bacteroidales bacterium | reverse complement strand
GCCTCTTTTTTTTACTTCTTCGAGAGTAGTTGGTAGCCAATCCGTAATTTTATATTCAAACTCCATAGCTTGTATTATTCTGGTAAAATTACAGATAATAATCGATTGAGATTTTGCTTACTCGAAAATTCAACAAAGGATAAAAGATTGGTGCAAATTATTCGCAATTTAATTCTTTACAAATCCTTTTTATTGATTGAGCAAAAGGATTAATAATTCCTTTCTCAGTGATAAATGCTGTAATATATTTTTTGGGGGTAACATCAAAAGCAGGGTTAAGCGCACCAGAACCTGGTGAACAAACCAAAAATTTATTCAAATTCCCGTTTTTATCGGTACCGGTTTGATAAAGAACTTCTTCCTCGTTACGATTTTCAATCTCAATATCGTTTCCATGCTTGCAAGTCATATCAAAGGTTGAGGTTGGAGCAGCTACATAAAAGGGAATACTAAACTCTTTCGCCAAAATAGCTTTTTCGAGTGTCCCAATTTTATTGGCTGTGTCGCCATTACTTGCAATACGGTCGGCACCAACAATAACCATATCCACTTCGCCTCTCGACATAAAATAAGCAGCGGCATTATCAGGAATAATTTTATGATCGATATTCTCATTTTTTAATTCCCAGGCAGTTAATCTGGCTCCTTGTCCACGAGGACGAGTTTCATCCACATATACAAAAACATTTCTACCATCTTTATGAGCCATGTATATTGGAGATAAAGCTGTACCATAATTGACAAATGCCAACCAGCCGGCATTGCAATGAGTCAGTATTCGTGTATTGTCTTCTATCAAAGTCATTCCATGTTGGCCAATCAATCGCGAATCGCGAGCATCCTCATCGGCAATAAGCAAAGCTTCTTTTACTGCATCTTCCACCGATTTTTTTCCTGCACGATAAACCCGATCTATGGCATAAAAAAGATTTTGTGCTGTAGGGCGTGTAGCCGAAATATCATCTTTGGCTTGCAATATAAAATCATCAAAATCATCTTTTGGAGCTTCAGTATAAGCCTGTGCCATAGCAAATCCTGCAGCAGCACCAATTGCTCCAGCCCCTCTCACAATCATTGTTGAAATGGCAAAACAAGTATCGAAATAGGTTTTGGACTCATAAATTACAAACTCAAACGGTAATAGGTTTTGATCGATCATAAAAACCGTTGAATCCTCCATCCAAATAGTCCGGTATTCTTCTCCGTGTACTTTCATTAGTTTTGATTAAAATGTATAACGTATGGATGCGGCAGCCTGATCACCCCACCATCCGGAATAACCAAGCATATTAAAAACAGGTTTCCAATCTATTGAAATATTTATCGGAACATCTTCAAACGTATATTCAATGCCAAGAATTCCGTCGGCACCCATGATTGTAACGCCTCCATCGTGTTCTAATTCCCACCAGCCAGGTTTTTCAGATCGACTACCATTCCAGTAACCAAGATGAACACCAAAACCATAATACCAATTCAATCCAGGAGTTTTAAATTCGTGTACAAATTCGTACAGCCCCGTAACAATAAAACCACCCCAACGAGTAGCAACAATTCCTTCAACAGCATCCACTCTCGAAAGAAAATGTTTCACGGTAACACCATTCGACATACCTCCACGAATACCAACAGCCGTATAATAATCTTGTGCATTTACCGAGAATACAAGTAAAATAAACACTCCAATAAATATAATTTTTTTCATAGCTCTTAACTGTTTTTTAATTCTTCTAAAGTTAACCAAGCCATTACACCCATGCCTGTTTCCAAGCTTTTTTCATCCACATCAAAAGTAGGTGTATGCAAGTTCGAATCGATTCCCCTTTTTTCATTACGAATACCCAAACGATAAAAACAAGAGGGTACTTGTTGCGCAAAATAAGCAAAATCTTCGGCTGTCATCCGTAAGTCAAGTTCAACTACATTTTCTTCGCCCAAAAATTCTACCGCATGTTTAAAAGCCCTATCAGATACGGCAACATTATTTACTAAGAAAGGATAACCTTTATCAATAAATACATCGCAATCGCCTCCGGCTGCTTTAGCAATAGAAGTCGCAATTTGTTCAATTTTATGGTGAGCCTTAGCACGCCAATCTTCATCAAAAGTCCTGAATGTTCCTTTCAATTCAACCTCGTCAGGAATAACATTGTAAGTGCCATCAGCAATAAATCGCCCAAAAGATAAAACGGTAGGCATATTAAAATGTGTATTGCGACTAACAATTTGCTGCAATGAAGTAATAATTTGAGAAGCAATTAGAATTGGATCGACCAACATATAGGGTGTTGCCGCATGACCGCCTTTTCCTTTTACAGTAATATTTATTTCATCGGCCGAAGCCATATATTTTTCCGACTTAATTCCAATCTTTCCAGCTTCCAATTCGGGAAAAACATGCTGCCCAAACATTATCGTTGGAGTGGGATCTTCAAGCACACCCTCCTCAATCATAAATTTTGCCCCCCCGGGTATTTTTTCTTCTGCAGGCTGAAAAATTAATTTTACAGTTCCTTCAAATTCGTCTTTTAAATCATTCAGAATTTTTGCTGTACCGATTAATGAAGCCATGTGAACATCGTGACCACAGGCATGCATAACACCTTTATTTTGCGAGAGATATTCTACTTTATTTTGTTCATTAATAGGGAGGGCATCCATATCAGCTCTTAAGGCGATTACTTTCTTATCAGGATTTTTTCCTTCAATTAATGCCACAATTCCCGTTTTGAATATTCCTTTTTCAAAAGGGATTTCAAGCTCAGTCAATATTTCAACAATGTACTCAGAAGTTTTAAACTCTTGATTTGATAATTCGGGATGGGCATGCAGATGCCTCCGAATTTTCACAATCTCCGATGCATAATCGGAGGCCATAGTCTTCACTTTCTCTCTCAAAACTTCCATGATATTTTTGGTTTTATCCAAATTTAATGAAAATAAAAGCTGGAAAACAAATTATTAAGCCTGCATTTATGAACAACGAAATTTTTAAATGTTGAAAATTTAAGCAAATGATTGCAGATCGCAGAGTTTTTTATAGACTCCATTTTTTGCTAATAAATCTTGGTGTTTGCCCCTTTCCACAATCTCAGCTTTGCTAAGCACGATAATTTCATCGGCATGTTGAATTGTTGATAAGCGGTGGGCAATAACAATTGAAGTGCGATTTTTCATCAACTTTATTAGAGCTTCCTGAACCAAACGTTCTGATTCGGTATCCAAAGCTGAAGTTGCCTCGTCTAAAATAAGGATGGGCGGGTTTTTTAAAACTGCACGAGCAATGCTTATTCGTTGGCGTTGCCCTCCCGAAAGTTTCACCCCACGATCGCCAATATTGGTTTGATAGCCTTCTTCCATTTCCGCAATAAATTCGTGGGCATTAGCCACCTTGGCAGCAGCAATCACGTCTTCCTCATTCACATCTTCCATACCCATGGCAATATTACCCAAAATGGTATCATTAAAAAGAATTGACTCCTGACTTACAATTCCCATCAGTCCACGCAAATCATCGATAACTAAATCTTTCACATCTTTTCCATCCACAAGAATTCCGCCTTCTAAGCTATCGTAAAATCGTGGCAACAAATCAACAAGGGTCGATTTTCCTCCACCAGATGGACCAACCAAAGCAATGGTTTTCCCCTTTTCAATTTTGAGATTAATATTTTGAAGCACCTTTTCCTTTTCGTAAGCAAAAGTGACATTCTTATACTCAACTTCTTTTTTAAAATCGCTAATCTTTTCTGCATTTGGTTTTTCAACAATCACTTCCTCAGCATCAAAAATTTCCTGAATACGTTCTACCGATGCCGACCCTTTTTGGATATTATAAACAGCTCTGGTTATGGCTTTTGCAGGAACAATAATTTGCGAAAAAATCATAATATATGTCAAGAAGATGGCTGCATCTAAATTACTTTCAGGGTTCAATACCATTCTACCACCAAACCACAAAACAATAACCATAACTATCGAAGAAAGAATTTCACTCAAAGGAGAGGCCAAATCTCTTTTTCGATATAGCCTGATCATGATAGTGGTATATCGCTGATTAGAATTCCTGAATTTTTCATTTGACAAATTAATGGCTGTAAATGCTTTTATAATTCGAAGCCCGCCTAGCGTTTCTTCAATAATTGATAAAATTAAACCTAATTGTCGTTGTCCTTTAACCGAAGTTCTTTTCAAACTTTTTCCAATCCTCCCAATAACAAATGCGCTAAGAGGTAATAAAATTAAAACGAAAACTGTTAGCTGCGGACTGATTATAAAAAGAGCAATTAAATACGAAATGATTGCGATGGGATCGCGAAACATCATTTCAAGCGAGCTCATAATTGACCATTCAACTTCCTGCACATCAGATGTCATCCGGGCAATAATATCTCCTTTTTTTTGTTCACTAAAATAAGCTAAAGGAAGAATAAGAGTTCTATGATAAAGCTTGTTTCTCAGATCTTTAACAACTCCATTTCGGATAGGGGCTAGAAAAAACATGGCCAAATACCTAAACAAATTTTTGAAAAAGAACAATACAACAATGGTGACCGAAACGTACAAAAGAACATTCATTTCGCCATGACTTTCGATTAATTGTCCAATTTCATAATAAAATTGGTCTTTTAAACTATTGAAATTTAGCCATGAAAAATCTTCAACTTTTTCTGGGGCTTCTGCAGTTTTAAATAAAATTTGTAATACCGGAGCAAATAGCGATAAAGATGCTAATGAAAATATGACTGATAAAATATTAAAACAAATATTTAACAAGGCCAATCCCCAATATGGAATTACATAACGTAAAATATTTAGCAAACTTTTCATCATTGCAAATATAACAAATTGCTATTGAGCAAAACACACGCTTGTGTTAATATAACTTAAAATGCTACATTTGTGCTATGGAATCGAAACGACAAAACCGGATCAATAAACTCTTACAAAAAGATTTAGGGGAGATTTTACAATTAGAAGGCCGGAATTTATTTTCGGGAGCCATGCTTACGGTTACCAAAGTACAAGTTAGCCCCGACTTAGGTATGGCTAAAGTTTATGTAAGCATTTTTACCTCGAAAGATAATGAAGCTATGCTGAAAAAAATTCGTTCACACGCTAAAGAAATCCGCCATCAACTCTCGCAACGAGTAAAAAATCAATTGCGGGCGGTACCCGAATTGCATTTTTATCTGGATGATTCCTTAGATTATATCGACAATATCGAAAACTTATTAAAAACCCCATAAGCCTTGAATCTCCCGTTTTACATAGCGCGGCGATATTTAATCTCCAAAAAATCCCATAATATCATTAATATTATTTCGGGGATTTCGGTAAGCGGAATTACAATTGGAACCATGGCTCTAATCGTTGTTCTCTCA
>JAOZQX010000124.1 GCA_029931995.1 Bacteroidales bacterium | reverse complement strand
TTAACAGTTTTTAACAGCCATTTAACAAGCACTTCCTGAATAGTGCATTAGATTTGCTTCAACAAACAATTTAAACTAAAAATATTGAAATTATGAAAAAAATCGTTTTAGGACTCGCAATTATGGCTTTTATCGCTGCAGGATCAGTAAATGTTATGGCTCAGGATAAAGCTCCAAAAGACAAACAAAAAACTGAAGTAAAAACTGATAAAAAAACTAAGAAAGCTTGTTGCAGCGAAAAGAAAGCTTGCAGTGAAAAAAAAGCTTGTGATTCAAAAGCAAAAAAAGACAAGAAAAAAGAAGGTAAATAAGAATTATCAATACATATAAGAAAGGCTTCCATTTTATAATGAGAGGCCTTTTTTTATTTTAAACGATTTGTCATCCACTGCTCTTTGCATTGCCAAAATCCCATCCAGATGATCATACTCATGTTGAATCAACTCGGAAAGGTCACCTTTTAAATTCCATTCATGCTCTTCCCAATTCTCATCCCTAAACTTCAATTTCAGCTTTTCAGCTCGTTTAACCTTAACTAACAAACCAGGAAAACACAAACAATCATCCCAAACGTCAATCTTCTTCTCACTAAAATCAGATAACTCAGGGTTAATAATAATGATTGGTTTATCAATATTCAAATAAATAAGACGCTTTAAAACACCAATTTGAGGTGCTGCCACTGCCCTTCCGGCTCCATACATTTCCCGAAACTCCATTAAAGCATTGTGGAGCATTTCAATAGATGGCCTTAATGAATCCACCTCCGATTTAAAAACGGGAGACGAAATTTTATAAAGACGTGGATCGCCTAAACGTAAAATGTCTTTTAAACCCATTATTCTTTATTCTTTGTGTCAATTATTATAGTTACCGGACCATCATTTACCAAAGCAACATCCATCATCGCACCAAATTCGCCACTTTGAATTTTTCTGCCAGCATCTATTTGAAGCTGTTTTTTAAACTTTTCATAGAACGGAATGGCAATTTCCGGCTTTGCAGCATAAATATAAGAAGGCCTATTCCCTTTTTTTATACTGGCATGTAAGGTAAATTGGCTCACCACAATAATTCCTCCATCAGCTTCTACTACACTTTTGTTCATCACCCCATTCTCATCATTAAAAATACGAAGCCGGGCTATTTTACCACTCAACCATTCAATATCTTCTGTGGTGTCCGCTTCTTCAATTCCAAGTAAAATCAATAAACCCTGAGCAATTTCAGCGGTTTTCGTTCCTTCAATTGTAACAGATGCCTCCGAAACTCTTTGTATAACTGCTCTCATTTCATCTAAATTCAAAATCTAATTTACAAAAATTTATAAAGGGTTCTAATAATCGAGTATCAAGTATCAAGACACAAGAAGAGAATAATTTGCTAATTTTGTAGATATACTCAAAAATGATGACAAAACTTAGTGTAAATATTAATAAGATAGCTACTATTAGAAATGCCCGCGGAGGCGATCTGCCCAATGTTTTAAAGGCCGCTATCGATTGCGAACGTTTTGGAGCCGAAGGCATAACTGTTCACCCCCGTCCCGATGAGCGCCATATTACTTATCAGGATGCTCGGGACATAAAACCCGCTATTAGCGTTGAATTTAATATTGAAGGAAATCCGGTAAAAAATTTCATTGATTTGGTACTTGAGGTAAAACCTCATCAGGTAACACTTGTACCAGATGCGCCAGATGCTATCACCTCAAATGCCGGATGGGACACCATTAAAAACGAAAGTTTTTTAAAGGAGGTAATCACCGAATTTAAAAACAATGGTATCCGTACCTCCATTTTTATTGATGCAAATGAAAAAATGATCCGCAATGCTGTTAAAACCGGAGCCGACCGTATTGAACTCTATACCGAAAGCTACGCTAAAGACTATCCAAAAAACAAAGAAGCAGCCATTAAAGATTTTATAATTGCAGCCAATGCAGCCAATGAGCTTGGATTGGGTATCAATGCCGGACATGATCTAGACTTAAACAATTTAAAATATTTTGCCCAAAACATTCCCGGATTATTGGAAGTTTCTATTGGCCATGCCCTTATCAGTGATGCTTTGTATTTGGGCTTAGAAAATACGGTTCAGATGTATTTGAGGGAATTAAAAATATGAGCTAAAATCTAAAACACAAAGCTGAAAGTGAAATTATTTTACAGAATATTTGGAGAGGGTAACCCACTCATCATTTTGCATGGCTTATTTGGGTTGTCAGATAATTGGGTTGGTTTTGGGAAAAAAATAGCAGATTTGGGTTATCAAGTTTTTATTCTTGATCAACGCAATCACGGGCAATCGCCCCATAGCGATGTATTTAATTACCTCGCCATGACAGATGATTTATACGATTTTATTGAAGAAAATGAGATTGTAAATCCCATTCTTTTAGGTCATAGCATGGGTGGGAAAGTAGCCATCCGCTTTGCGCTCGAAAACCCTGAACTTATTTCAAAAACCATTATAGTTGACATCAGCCTTAAGGAATATCCCAAACGGACAAGTCACGAAAAAATTATCGATGCAATGCGCCGAATCGATTTTGGGATGGTCCGCTCACGTAAAGAAGTTGAAATGCTTTTGAGAGAACGCTTGCCCGACATTCGTCTTCGTCAATTTATTTTAAAAAATTTATATTGGGAGAGTAAAGAACGATTAGCATGGCGAATTAATTTTGAGGCTATTTGCGATAATCTGGATGATTTATTTGATGGGGTTGATACCATTGATAAGTTTGAAAATCCTAGCCTATTTATTCGAGGCGGCTTATCCGATTATATTTTAGAAGAAGATTATCCGGTGATAAAATTCAATTTCCCGAATTCTGAAATTATCACCATTGAAAACACCTCACACTGGGTGCATGCCGAGGCACCAGAAAAATTTTATAAAGTAATAACTGAATTTTTGTAAAACAGCAAACTCACTAAAGTATTAAAGCCTGCCAAAATTGGCAGGCTTTAATGAATTTAGCTCTAATTCCCGGATGTGCACCATATTCGAAAAAAGTGTTACCCAAACAATCGAATTCGTCCGAACTCCGGGGAATCCGGACATTTTTTTACTAAGTCACCAAAACATCGGAAATATGAACGCTCCGACATTTAGTAACATTAAATAATTATGCCATATTTTATAAATATTTAACAAAGAACTACTTATTATTCAAATCACTCTAATCCATAAACGAATTTCAGCTCGCAAACGAACAGCTTTCGTTCAATACCGAACAATAATATGATTAATAAGTAGAAGGAAGCCCTAAGTATTCATTTCTATTACGCGTTTTTTATGAACGCGACTGGCAACTTTAATACTTAATTCGTACAAGCCAAACAAAGGGATACAAACCAAAACCTGACTAAATACATCGGGGGGAGTGATGATAGCCGAAAGGGTTAACAAAATAACCAACATATATTTTCTGTTCCGCTTCATAAAGTCGGGGGTAATAATTCCAACCTTTGTGAGGAAATAAACAAAAATGGGTAGCTCAAAAACCAAGCCTACTGAAAAAGTCACCGAAACAACCGTACTTATATATGAACTCAAGGAAACCTGATTTTGCACAAAATCGCTAACCTGATAGGTTCCTAAAAAATTAATGGTTAAAGGAACAATCAAAAAATAGCTAAATAAAATTCCACAAATAAACAGGAACGAACTAACCAAAACAGCTCCACCCGAATGTTTCTTCTCGTTGATATGTAAAGCCGGACGAATAAAGCTCCAGATTTCAAAAATGATATATGGAAAAGCTACGATAATTCCTACAACAAGCGAAATATACATATGGATCATAAACTGACCCGACATTTTTATGTTTATAATTTTCAGTGAAAGGTTTTCGATACAAAGTGAAGGGAGTGATAAAAATTCGGCAACCTGACATAATAAACGATTGGTAATAAATTCAGAGTCTTTGGGAGCCAGAATGATTAAATCGAAAATAATGCCTCTATTCAGAAAAGCAACCACAGCCAAAATTACAACAGCCAAAATTGATCGCACAATATGCCAGCGCAACTCTTCAAGGTGATCCCAAAAGGACATCTCCTTTTCTTTTGATTTTCGCTTTTTATTTGAGTTAACTTCCGACATTAAAGATGCTTAATTTTATTATTTACAAAGATGCGAAAATTAATAATAAAACGAGATATGGTAATAAAGTAAATTATCCGTAATTCTGAACTTGTTTCAGAATCTTGTTTAAAAAATTTGAGATGCTGAAATAAATTCAGCATGACGTAAAAATAAAAAAAGACCTCCCTAACGAAAGAGAAGTCCTTTTTTCTCATAAAAAATTAAAAACCTATGTAAAAATGATTTGTGTGTTTTCTCCTCCACACATACCATAAAAATCGCCTATTGTAAGCACATCTTTTACATGCTCACTAAGGTCTTCTTTCTCCAGTTTAAACATATCCATAGCCAATTTACAAGCGTAAATTTCGCCACCACCTGCAGTAACCATGTCTAAAAATTCATCTACCGGAGGGATGTCCAGTTTATCCATTTCTTTCATCATCATCGCCGACACACCTGCTTCTACTCCTGGGAGCATCCCCATGATTGATGGGAAAGGAAGTCCGCCGGGCATACGCATAGCCGGATTACCAACTGTAGCTGTATGAAGCTTATTCATTTGCTTTTTAGTAATTGCATCCAATCCGAAAAAAGTAAAAAATAGTTTTGTTTCAATGCCTTCCATCACTGCTCCATTCCCCATCACTAAAGTTGCATACACATCCTCAATGCTTCCTTTGGCACAAATAATACATACTTTTTTCAATGGAGTTTCATTTTTGTTTTCCATAGTATGAGTTTTTTTAAGTTAAATATTTAGATACAGCTGGCTGGTTTAGGCACACCTGAAATTTTAGTTGCTTTTTTTAAGGGTGCTCCCGGGAATAACTGATAAAATCCCTTGATATCAACGATGCCAGATTTACCAATTCCACGAATAGTAAGTCCTTCACCACCTTCCACTTTATTTCTAATAAATTCAATTAGTTCGTAATGCTTGTCGGTAAGCTCCAAACCTTCTTCTTTTGCAATTCCGGCACCAACTTCTTTGGTCCATTGTGAAGGATCGTTCAAATAACCTTCATCGGTTACATCCAAAATTACGCCTGCAATATTTTTTGTTGCCATAATATATTTTTTTAAGATTAATATTTTTTTAATTCGAAGGTGTTTCCTTCGCAATATTTTTTAAGAATGTTATCATGAATCCTATACCTTTTTTCATTTCTGGTGAATTCATTTCACGGATTGCTTTCCAAAGTGAGTATTCCGGAATATTATCAGTATTCAAATTTTTGTAAACATTTACTCCATTATTCAATGCTTTCATCATATCGGGCTGTGTAAGGCTTTTCATGGTTTCTAATA
>JAOZQX010000123.1 GCA_029931995.1 Bacteroidales bacterium | reverse complement strand
TTTTCCTGATTTTAATCAGAAACTGGAAGCCTTTCGTTTTGGCGATGAAAAAATCCTGAATTTTGAAATGGAAACTTCGGCTTTATACGGACTTGGGCAATCTCTCGGGCATAATGTGTTGACTGTTTGTGCCATCATTGCAAATCGCATTACCGAAGATTATAGCGCCGATCATAATGTGCCGGTAAAAAAACTGATTGAGGTTTTATTGGAAAGACTTTCTTCTTAAAAAAATTTATTTCCGTAAAAGGGCTTGCACCCTACGGGGTGCAAGCCCTTTTAATCTAATTTCGCTTTCACTTCGACATACTTCGACAGGCTCAGTACAAGTGCCCAGTGAGCTATCAAGAAATTATAGTATATCTGAGAGCCCCCTAATTGGGAGCTTTTTCATTTTAATGCAAGGTGTTAGATAGGCGAAGTCACTTCGTCTTTCCTTGTTCGACATTCTTTTGAATACTGAACACCGAACATGGATTAACGATTTTAGAATTAAAAATTTATAATTCTCCTCCAGCTAAGGAAGGGAACTTGAAAATGTTAAATAAATCATAATTATTTCTAAGGTATTTCCAAAACAGCTACTTTCGGCTGCAACATCAAATCATCAATCGTAATATATTTACTAAAAAAACTAAAAAAAGATGAGTAAACTAATAAAATTTGGAGAAGACGTAAAAGGTTATACCATTCCTGTATTGAATGAACGTGAAGTAAGAGCATCATCAGGAATTTTGTTTGTATTCATGTTAATCGCCATAATGATTGTTATTTTAAAAGGCGATTTCACCATGCTAAAGTATTTTGTTGTAGCCTTCCTTGTTGATTTCATTATACGGGTTTTTATAAATCCCCGCTTTTCTCCTACACTAATTATTGGGCGTTTAATCGTCCGCAGACAAGTACCAGATTATGTAGGTGCCCCACAAAAAAAGTTTGCCTGGATCCTTGGTTTATTCATGGCAGCTTTGATGTTTGTACTTCTAATCGTGCTAAATTCATATAGTATTATCACCGGACTGCTTTGTTTATTTTGCCTAATATTCATGCTTTTTGAATCATCCTTTGGCATTTGTTTGGGTTGTTTAGCCTATCATTGGATTTATAAAAAGAAGGCGCAATATTGTCCGGGCGAAGTTTGTGAGGTAAAAGACAGACATGAGATACAAAAAACTTCCTGGATACAAATTCTGATCGTTTTTGCATTTATTGTCTTTGTTATAGCTTCAGTATTTATGTTTAACGATAGCTTCAAAGAAGCTCCGCAAGATTTGTGGAAGATGTTGAATGAAATGTTTTAGAAGACAGATGCTAGACTTAAGATAAAAAAACAGAAAAGCCCTCACAAATTGGGGGCTTTTTTGTGAGATTTTTAAGCCAAAACTTCTTCTGTTCTTGCTTTAAATTCTTCCATATCCTTGCTCCGAATCACATATTTGGAGACTTCATCTCGGTTTTCAAAAAGGTAAGAAAAGGACAACCAATACTCTTTCATTTTTCCCATCAACTCATGTTTATTCCAAAATTTATGATCGAAGACTTCGAACAATTCTTCATAAAAATTTATAAATCGGGCTTTGTCAAAAGCTGATTGGGGCTCAATGATGCCTTTTATTTTTTCGGCCAAGAAAGGATCTTTTAATAAGCCTCTGCCAATCATAAAACGCTTCACCGAAGGGAAACGATCTTTTAGCATTTTAAAATCGTCAGTTCTTATAATATCTCCATTATACACCAATTCATTTTTTGATAAACGAAGGCATTCTTCAAAATAATCAAGATTGACTTCGCTGGTATACATTTGTTTTCCAATACGGGAATGGAGAATAATTTCGCTCAAAGGATATTGATTAAAAAGTTCAAATAATTGAAAACATTCTTCAGGATTTTCAAAACCCAAACGGGTTTTTATCGAAAATTTAATATCGATATTGGGAAGCACCTCATCCAAAAATTGTTTTATCTCGTCAGGAAATTTTAATTGCCCACTTCCTCTGCCTTTTTTAATAACTCGTTTTGATGGGCATCCCAAATTCCAATTTATTTCGTCATAGCCTTTTTGCTTTACCCATTGTACCAGATGATAAAAATCTTGAACGTTTCGCCCCAAAAACTGCGGAATGGTTTTCATCCCTTGCATCTCAATATTAGGAACATTCCATTTCCGAACCTTCTCGTTTATTCCATGATGATTCAGGGATATAAAAGGCGCAATAGTTGCATCTACACCACCAAAATGCTTTGCAAAAACATTGCGGAATTCGATTTCGGTACAGCCCTCCAAGGGAGCCAAATATATAAAAGGTGCTTCACTCACGCCGCAAAGTTAATCATTCAATAAAATTTGATATATTTAAACTTCTAAAAATTTAGCAGACCATGAGATCTTTAATGAAACTAATTAAATGGGGCGCTATCACCCTGTTGATTTTTGCAGCCATTTTATTTACAGCACCTTTCATTTTCAAAGCTAAATTGGTTGAAATTGCCAAAACAGAAATAAATAAAAATGTAAATGCTCAGGTTGATTTTGGAAAATTCAGTTTGAGCTTTTTCACTGCCTTCCCAAATTTGAATTTTGTGATGCATGATTTGAGTATAATTGGAGAAGGTGAATTTGAAGCAGAACCGCTCGCAAAAATCAAAAAACTGGAGATAAGAGTGGGCCTCTTGAGTTTGAACAGTGATAAATTTAGTGTGAAATCTATCCGAATTGACCAACCCAAAATTCACACGAAAGTGCTGAAAAATGGAAAATCAAACTGGGATATTGCAAAAATAAGTGAGCCACAAGTATCTGCATCTCAGGCATCTTCTGAGTTTAAATTAAATCTGGAACATGTTCTTATCAAAAATGGGGCATTCATTTATGAGGATAAAAGCACAGGGATTAAAGCCAACTTAAAAGGGTTTTGGGCTGTTCTTTCGGGTGATATGTCGGCTGATTTTGCCAACTTAAAAACAGATATAAAAGCAACAGATTTTAGTTTTAACTATGGAGGTTCTGATTATGTGGAGCATGCTGTGTTGACCATCAATGGTGAGATTGAAAGTAATTTGGTTAAATCCAAATATACCTTTAGTCAGATTGAAACTAAATTGAACAAATTGGACTTTCACCTGAACGGAGAGATCGAAATGACAGGTGACAACATTAAGCTAAATTTAGGTGTTGAGGCCAAAGAAAATGAATTTAAAAATTTCCTCTCAGTAATACCCTCACTCTATAATGAGCATTTTACTGATTTGCATGCTAGTGGTTTAGTGAATTTATCAGCGAACATAAATGGGAATTACAATAAAGAGCAAACACCGGGTTTCGACCTTAAGCTAAACATTGAGGACGGCAGGTTCAGCTATGCTGATTTACCAGGTTCCGTTGAGGAGGTGAACATAGGTCTAAATGTAACTAATATGGATGGGAAGGCAGATCATACCAAAATTGACTTGAAGAAATTCCATCTCACAGTTGAGGATAATCTGATTGATGTTCATCTAAAAATTTCGACCCCAATTAGCGATCCAACTATTGTTGGAACGCTCAATGGAAAACTGGATTTTGGCAATCTAAAAAACACTTTCCCAATGGAGGGCGTTGATTTGAGTGGATTAGTTACATCCGACATAAAACTCAATGGAAGAATCTCTGCTCTTGAAGAAAAAAACTATACCAATTTTATAGCGCAAGGAGAAATAAAAGCTAAAGAGATTTCTTATAAAAGTAATGATCTTCCGGAAGGGTTTTCAATAAACGAGGCGCATTTAAATCTGCAACCCCAACAGCTGAATCTGAAAAAACTGGAGGCTAAATTTGGGAAAAGTGATTTCCATTTGGATGGTAAACTGGACAACTATTTAGCCTATTTTTTTAAGGATGAGGATTTGAAAGGAAACTTCAATTTACATTCAAACTTCATTGATTTGGATGAATTAATAAGCGATGAAAATGAGGACGTCGAAAATACAGAAGACACTACCATCAATACTTTCGAAGTTCCTTCAAACATTGATTTTGTATTGTCTTCAAATATTAAAAAAGCCTTGTATAATAAGGCGGAAATTACAGATATAAAAGGTGATATAATCATAAAAGATGCAAAAGTTGAGATGAAGGATGTGACTATGAATATGCTTGACGGAAACATGGCTATGATCGGTTCTTATGAAACACTGGATGCCTCCAAAGCTAAGATTGGTTTAGGTTTGAATATTCAAGAACTGGATATTAAAAAAACGGCCAGCACTTTTAGCACCCTTAAATTACTTGCACCTATTGCTGAAAAATGCGCCGGAACATTTTCGGCTTCCGTTGTTTATTACGACTGTTTATTAAATAAGAATATGATGCCCGATTTGAAAAGCATCAATGCAAAAGGACATATCAGCAGTAAAAATATCCGTTTAGAAAATTCAGAAATTTTAAATAAAGTGGGCAGTCTGCTTAAACTTGACGACCTAAAATCTCTCAGCTTAAAAGATATCGATCTGCATTTTAATATTAATAATGGTCGGGTTGAAGCCAAACCTTTTGATATCGAATTTAAAAATTTAAAAGCCACCATTCAAGGAGTGCAAAATACCGACCAAGGCATTGATTACCTCATGCAAATTTCTCTTCCAAAATCCGAATTAGGAGATGCAGGTCAGGTATTAAACGACCTTCACGCAAAAACTGAAAATTTAGGAGTGGATTTAAAAGCATCTGATTTTATAAATATTAATGCTAAGATAACGGGACATGTTACAAATCCTAAAATTGCATTTGATTTAGCCAAACCAGGCATAAATGCAAAAAAACAAGCAACGGAAAAAGTAGATAAAGCAAAACAAGAAGCCATTTTAAAAGCAGAAAAGCAAGCTGTAGAATTAATGACCAAGGCTGATGAAAAAGCCAAACAAATCAAAGAATTAGCAAAAGCCTCCGCCGATAAAGTAAGAGCAGAAGCGGAAATTCAAGCTAAAAAAATTGAAGATAAAGCCAGCAATCAAATAAAATTATTACAAAATGTAGCAAAAAAAGCAGCTGATAAAGTACGCGATGAAGCTGAAAAAAAGGCAACAAAAATAGAAAAAGAAGCCACAATTAAGGCTGATCAATTATTACAAAAAGCAAAAGAAGAAGGTGATCAATTAATTGAAACTGCAAAAAAATTATAAACATGTTTTTTGCAAGAGCATTATTTTTTATCTAATAATTTTATTATTGAAGTAAATTCTCGCAGCTCATTTCTCGTAGAAATGCATTTCCTTGATATACTCATCAAGTTTTGGAGGTAACAAATATTGTACTTCCTTTTTTGTTTTGATTGATTTACGAATGAAACTGGAGGAAATTTCCATTTGCGGCGCGTTGAAGACCTTTACTCTCGGATGATTTTTATACTCTCCCATTTTATAATTGGGTCGAGCATAAACATAAAATTTGTATTGACTGAGAAGCTCTTG
>JAOZQX010000122.1 GCA_029931995.1 Bacteroidales bacterium | reverse complement strand
CTGGTTTGTAAAGCGTGTTTCTTACAGCAAAAATCTCTGTTCTCCAATTTTTAATAATCCATACCGGATTAATGATGTGATAGTTCAAAGATATAGCATGGTTTATGTAATTGTTTCTACGTGAATACCCTAGGTCATTTTGATTGTAATTATTACTCTCAACATTTCTGGCCATGCCCCATCTAAAATTTCCATTTTCTTTTCCAATATGAATTCTATATTTGATGCCCGTTTCACTGTCAGCGTTTGCATTTTCTTTTACACTGCTAAAGGAAGCCCATCCCGATAAATTGTAATTAGTGTTTTTGTCGTAAAAATTATACTCAGTACCAATCACATTCGCACTAAAGTTATCTGTGGGGGAAGTAACATTCGTATTAATTAGGCTTATGTAAGAGTTATACTTCAACGATTGCTCCAAAACCGTCACATTATAATTTGTAAAAGCTTGAGTACGATATTTTGATTGCTCGCCCCTTATTGCATCCTCAATTATTGCATTTACAGGGCTAGTCATTGCATTTAGTATCCCCACACTAAATCCTTTTGAGGTTTTACCACTAATTTTGCTGGCATTAATTAATTTACTCTCTCGTGGATTTTCTGTAATTTCTTGATTTTCTTCTAAAGATTCCTCCACATCACCACGGTTACGGGGTGTTGATCCAATTCTTCTTGAGTAAAATAAATTAGCTCTTCCAAACAGTTCTTGTCCTTCGGTGAAAAATTGACGTTTCTCATCATAAAAAGTCTCATAGGGAGTCATGTTATGTATCATGTCGTCCGATTGAACCTGCCCAAAATCAGGAATTAACATCATATCCAAGGTAAAGCTTTCGTTGATTCCATACTTTAAATCTAGCCCTCCTTTAAAATTGCTTGTCCAAGTGTTTTCTTCACCGCTATGGTTCAGATAAGTTGAAAGGTAGGGGGTTAATGAAAGGCGGATTGGGGGTTTAACATTTTTTATCCCGCGTAATAAACCAAGTTGTGTTTTAATATTGGGATTTTCATTATTTATAAGATTCCATGATGATTCGCCTGAATGTATTGAATGCCCCCGAATGAAATTAAACGCCCAATCCTCATTTTTTGTTTTTGGGAAACGCAAGGCAGAATAAGGAATCTCCATTTCAGCTACCCAACCGCTGTCGCTTACCTGAACAGCAGTTTTATAAACGATGTTCCAATTTATTGATCCATTGTGATCCCATTGGATACCTGCAGAAGTTACAAATATTCGCACAAATGATTGATCATCGTTATAAGGGTTAATTAGGATTCCGAAATAATCACTGATTCCCATATCATCCCTATTTGTTAAATATACTCTAACACCTTCTTCACTTTTCTCATGCATAAAAGCCCCTATAAACAAAGCCTTATCAGTATATACTATTTTAGCTTCAGTTTTTTGATAAGCTTTTTTGCCATTATTTGGAAAAAAAATAGTGAAGTCGGTTGCTATGGGAGTCTTATCCCATTGAGGGTCGTCCAGGACTCCATCAATTTTTGGAGGAGTACTAACTCTCACGGTTTCATATACTTTTTTTTCTTGAGTGAATAAGCTGGTGGAAATTACTAAGAAAAATGTTAGGGTCAAGACTTGTCGCCTTGAAATCGTCATTTGGTTAAATTTAAATTATGAATCAAAATTATGCTAAAACCTATTCTAATTATTAGGCCAATTTACATCTTGCACAATTCAGGGAATGAATGGTAATATTCAGCCAATTCTTTGTTTTTGGATATCTAAAAAATGAAGATTATTTTAGAAGTTTCTCAATTTCTTCTTTCATTAAATTAAATTCTTCTCTCTCGAATAATCTTGTTTTGAAAATAATTTGCCCTTCTTTATTAATAATTACGTTGCGGGTTACTCCGCTTTGTTTCAAGGCAAATAAGCCAAAAATATCTGCATTTGGATCTAAAGAAAGGGGATAAGTAATTTGCATTTTTTCTGCAAACTTTTTCACTGTTTCAAGGGGCTCATCACGATCAATTCCAATCACAATAAAATCTTTATCCTTATAAAGTTGCCAAATTTCTTTTTCAATAAAAGGCATTTCTTTACGGCAAACACTGCACCAACTTGCTGTAAATTGCAACATTACAACTTTACCTCTTAACTCTTCAAGCGTAATGGTATGACCATCAATTAATTGCATCTTAAAATTAGGAGCCATTTGCCCATCTTTAACAATATAGCCAACCGAGTCAGCTTTTTGCGAACAACTATAAATGATTAGTGTTGAAAAGATAATTAGAAATAGGTTTTTGAATGCTGATTTAATCATAGTCGTAGATGTTAAAATATGGCGCAAGTTAAATAAAATGAGAGAAAACTGAATTTGATTAACAGAAATTTAACAGCAAATTTTTAAACAAGCATTTTATTAATTCTATTTAGATTTTGGATAATTCGGCGATTGCATTAATTTTGAATGCATGAATAAAGTATGGATATTTTCAATAAGCATAATTGTACTATTCTCTTGCAGCTCAGACCCCAATTTAGTATCAGAAAAAAGTATATTTCGTTATAATGAAGCTGCCGGAATAAGTTCACTAGATCCTGCCTTTGCAAAAGATTTATCTAATATTTGGGCGTGTAATCAGCTATTTAATGGCTTGGTTCAATTAAATAATAATTTGGAAGTGATTCCATGCATTGCGAAATCCTGGTCAATTTCGGCCGATGGAAAGAAATATACTTTTATTTTGAGAGATGATGTTTTTTTTCATGATGATCAATCTTTTGAAGATGGAAAAGGCCGACCTGTTATTGCTTCCGATTTTTTGTATAGTTTTAATCGAATTGTAGATTCTGAGCTTGCATCGCCGGGGCTATGGGTTTTTAATGTTGTGGAGAATGAAAATGCAAATTATGTTTTTGAGGCTCCCAACGATTCTACTTTTATTGTTAAACTGGAGAAACCGTTTACGCCATTTCTCGGAATCTTAGCTATGAAGTATTGTTCGGTTGTACCCCATGAGGCTGTTAAACAATATGGTTCCGATTTTAGGAAAAATCCTGTTGGTACGGGACCATTCAAATTCCAGTTGTGGAAAGAATCTAAAAAACTTGTTCTTCGAAGAAATGAATCCTATTTTGAGTTTGATAATGGAAATCAATTACCCTATTTGGATGCTGTTTCAATTTCTTTTCTAATTGATAAGCAATCAGCTTTTTTGCAGTTTATTCAAGGTAAATTGGATTTTATGTCGGGTATTGATGCCAGCTATAAAGATGAACTTTTAACAAAAGATGGGAAACTCAAATCAAAATATATTGGTAAAATCAATCTTGAGTCGCAACCGTATTTAAATACTGAATATTTAGGAATATTGCTTGATGACTCAAAAGAAATTTTTAAAAACAGTCCTTTACGTTTTAAAGAAATCCGGCAAGCTATAAATTATGGTTTCGATCGTGAAAAAATGATGAAACATTTGCGAAATAATATCGGAGAGCCGGGTTTGGGAGGGATTATTCCAATGGGCCTCCCATCGTATTCTGAAGCGAATGGAAGAGGGTATAGTTATAATCAGGATAAGGCTCGACAGTTAATTGAATCGGTAGGCTATGGTTTCGAAAACCCACCTGAAATTACTCTGGTTACTAACTCAGAGTATTTAGATCTATGTAAGTATATTCAACACCAATTAAACGAAATTGGCTTTGAAATATCTATTGAGGTAAATCCTCCTGCCGCTTTGCGTGAGCTAAAGGCACAGGCAAAACTAAATTTTTTTCGTGCTTCATGGATAGCCGATTATCCTGATGCGGAAAATTATTTGTCGATGTTTTATACTCGCAATTTTTGCCCAGATGGACCTAATTACACCCATTTTAGTAATGCCCGGTTTGATCAAATGTATGAACAATCATTGCAGGAGGTGGATATTGAAAAACGATACCAATTATATCGAGAGATGGATAAATTGATAATGGATGAGGCGCCTGTAGTAATTCTTTATTATGATCAGGTATTGCGGTTTTCTCAAAAAAATATTGAGGGACTTGGTAGTAATGCAATAAATTTATTGGATTTAAAACGAGTTCGAAAAACTAATTGATTTCGAATTGCAAATTATCGTAAGCCAGCTTAATAAAATCAGGTAACTCCTTGCTAACTTCTTCATGAGGCCCCATCATATGGCTTAAATGAGTTAAATATGCTTTCTTCGGTTTTAATTCCTTGAGCAATTCAACAGCCTCATTAAGTGTAAAATGTGAAATATGTTTTTCTTTACGCAAGGCGTTTAGCACAATAATTTCTGAACCTTTGATCTTTTCAATCTCTGAGTCGGAAATGTAATTTGTATCTGTTATGTAGGTGAATTTACCGATTCGATAACCAAATACGGGTTTATTGTAATGTTGAGTTAAAATGCTCTGAATTTTGATCTCATCGATACTAAATGGACTTTCGTTAATTTCTATAAGATTAATCTTGGGTGAGCCCGGATATTTGTCTTTTTCAAAAGCATAATGAAATTCTCGCTTCAAATCGGGAAAAGTAAATTTGCCGGCATAAACATTCATAGCTTTTTGTTGCTGATAGTTAAATGCCCGTACGTCATCCAATCCGCCAACATGATCCTTATGGCCGTGTGTGATAAGAATTCCATCCAGCGTATTTATTTCTGACCGTAGCATCTGGTACCTGAAGTCAGGACCGGCATCAATAACAATGTTTGTACCATTATTTTGAATAAGGACAGAGGAGCGCAATCGTTTATTTTTTTTGTTTTTCGATTGACAAGTTTTACACTTACAACCAATTACAGGGACTCCCTGAGAAGTTCCGGTTCCGAGAAACGTTATTTTCAATTTATTCTTTACTTTTGTGTAAAAGTAACGAGCCTGAAAGAAAATTCAAAGAATAAACTTTACATTAAAAATATAAAATGAAGAATTTTACTGAAATTCCTGCTGATGAGTTCAATGCAAATGTTACTCGATTGATTGGCTCCGAATGGATGTTAATTACAGCCGGGAATAAAAGTCATAATAATACCATGACTGCTGCTTGGGGTGGTATTGGCTTTTTATGGAACATGCCTGTGGTTTTTACTTTTATCCGCCCTCAGCGATATACTTATGAGTTTTCGGAGAAATATCCTGAATTTACTTTGAGTTTTTTTGATAAGAAATATAAGAAAGCCTTGAGTTATTGTGGTACAAACTCTGGTCGGGATGTAGATAAAGCAAAAAACACCGGATTGTTAGCTATAGAAACTGAAAAGGGGAATATTTCTTTTGAACAAGCATCGATTATTATTGAGAGTACAAAAATTTATTTTGATGACATAAAAAAAGCTAATTTTATATTTCCGGAAATTGATGCAAAAGTTTATCCTTTGGAGGATTATCATCGAATGTATATTGGCCGTATTGATCATGTCTTCAAAAAATAATATTTAACAAAGGTGAAAATAATACAAACTATCAGATTTACTATCGGGCGT
>JAOZQX010000121.1 GCA_029931995.1 Bacteroidales bacterium | reverse complement strand
CTGACATTTTTGTTTTCTCCAAATGGAGCAGGAAAGAATATGCCATTTTTGCTTCTTTGGGTAGGTTGATAAAAATTGGCGTGCTAAAAGTAGATATTTGTCAGAAAGCACTACTTAAAGGGCTGGTCGATTTAAAACATATTGCAAAAATTACAGAGAACTTTGATGAGGATGAAACCGATTTAAACATATCGGATCATAATTTTCTGCAATTCACATTTTCAAATTTTTTCCTTTTATTTTTTTCAATTTTTAATCTGGCTTCTGTTAGGGTATCAAAAGGAGAGAATCCTTTTAAAATAATATCACAGCGAATATAAAGTCTGTTTTTTACAAAGCGTAAAAAACAGACTTTTTTTATACATACAAATTTCAAAAAACAATTAATAAATTACACAAGCATGAAACAGTTTTCTTTATCTCTCTTACTACTTTGTTTAACTCAACTTACGAATGCTCAAAACGACACCATTTGGATTGATGAAGTACAAATTGAAGCAAGTAAAACACCTACGATTTATTCCGAAACTTCACGAATTGTAAATGTGCTTACGAAGGCTGAAATTCGTCAGGCACCCATTCAAAGTATTTCCGATTTATTGGAGTATGCCATGAACGTGGATGTCCGCCAGCGTGGATATCACGGAGTTCAGTCAGACATAAGTATTCGGGGAGGCACCTTCGATCAAACCTTGATTTTGATTAATGGTATTCCATTTAGCAATCCTCAAACAGGACATCACAATTCAGATATTCCGGTGGATATTGAAAACATTGAAAATGTTGAGATTTTGGAAGGAGCGGGTTCACGTATTTTTGGTCCAAATGCATTTAGTGGAGCTATCAATATTATTACCGGAAACAGCAAAGAAAACAAACTAAAATTTGGCTTATCTGTCGGAGAAAATGGCTTGTACTCAGGTCTTGCTTCAGGAAGTTTTACAAAAAATTATTTTTCAAATAATCTGACCGTTTCTAAAAAAGGATCGAACGGATACGTTGAAAACACCGATTATCAAATCCTAAATATTTTATATCAAGCAGGAATTCAATTAAAAAATAATTCTCTTGAATTTCAGGCTGCTTATCAGGATAAAGGATTTGGGGCAAATAGTTTTTATACTCCTGCTTATCCAAATCAGTACGAGGCTACCAAAACCCAATTTGTTTCGGCAAAATGGAAAGGCGGAACGAAGGTAAAATATCAACTTTCTTCTTATTACAAAAAACATAACGATCGGTTTGAATTGTTCCGAACTAATCCCGCAACTTGGTACACTACTCACAATTATCACCAAACTCATGCCTATGGATTTGAGGGAAATTTAAATTTTGTTTCTAAAATCGGTCGTACTGCCATTGGAGCATCTTTCCGCAACGAAAAAATTTATTCTAATAAATTAGGTTTCGATATGGATGAGCCAAAAGAAGTCAGAGGTGAGGATGCTGTTTTTTACACTAAAAGTGATGATCGGGATAATTTTTCAATTTTTGTTGATCATGCTTACCACACTTCAAAATTTAGCATAAGTGGTGGGGTCATGGCCAATTGGAACTCTGCTTTCGACTGGGAATTATTTCCCGGATTAGATGCAAGTTTTTTCATCACTAAGGAATTGAAAATTTTTGCTTCCATAAATAAATCTTACCGCATCCCAACATTTACCGATTTGTATTATGTAGGGCCAACCAATATTGGAAATGCCAATTTACAACCTGAAGAAGCCGTTACCATTGAGGGTGGATTAAAATACATCTCCAAATTTTTTGTAGCTGAAATGGCTTATTTTAACCGCAACGGTAAAAATATTATCGATTGGGTTCGATTATCTTCTGCTGATAAATGGGAAAGTAAAAACATTACTGAACTCGATACTCGCGGCATTGAGTTTTCATTCATTGCAAACAATAAAATTTTTAAATCGGCTAACTTACCCATCCAACATTTAAGGCTAAGCTATGCTTTTGTTGATGTTAAAAAACACAGTGGCAACTACATTTCGAAATATGCTTTAGATTATATGAAGCATAAATTGAACCTAAATATTGCACATTCAATTACTAAAAACCTAAGTCTTAATTGGCAATTTAGTTATCAGGATCGTGCCGGAACTTATCATCATTTTATTAATGATGTGGAAACAGAATATAAACCGTTTGTGCTTTTAGATACCCGTTTAAATTGGGAAATAGAAAATTGGAATGTATATTTGGAGGTAGCTAATATTTTGGATGAAGATTATTTCGACATCGGCAATGTGATTATGCCCGGACGATGGATTCGCATTGGGTTTATTTACGACATCAATCTTTAAAAAAACAGTTATGAATAAAATAGCATTAATTACCGGAGCAACGGCAGGCATTGGGAAAGCTTGCGCTGAAAAGTTTGCACAAAACAATTACGACTTAATTATTACAGGCCGAAGAAAAGAGCGTTTGGATCAGTTCCAACTAGAACTTGAGAAAGAGTATAAAATCAAAGTTTTGAGTTTAAATTTTGATGTACGTGATAATGCAGCTGTTGAAAAGGCTATTTCTTTGCTGCCAGATAACTGGAAAAAAATTGATGTATTGCTGAACAATGCAGGTTTAGCTGCCGGACTGGATCCCATTCAAACAGGTAGTTTGGCCGACTGGGAACAAATGCTCGATACCAATGTAAAAGGACTTTTGTATGTTTCCA
This sequence comes from Bacteroidales bacterium, assembly GCA_029931995.1. GTDB lineage: Bacteria > Bacteroidota > Bacteroidia > Bacteroidales. The sequence continues at coordinate 2,805 of JAOZQX010000121.1, read as the reverse complement.
AACAAATAATTCCTTTTATGATTGAAAACAAAAAAGGTCATATTATCAATATTGGATCCATTGCAGGAAAAGAAGTTTATCCTAAAGGAAATGTATATTGTGCCTCGAAACACGCCGTTGATGCCTTAACAAAAGGTATGCGAATGGATTTATTGGAACACGGTATTAGAGTCAGTCAAATTGCTCCCGGAGCCGTTGAAACCGAATTCTCAATGGTTAGGCTAAAAGGCGATCAGAATGCTGCTGATAAAGTATATGACGGCTTTGAGCCGTTACATGCCGAAGACATAGCAGAAGTTACTTTTTATGTAACAACCATGCCTGCTCACGTTAACATCAATGACCTGTTAATTATGCCAACAGCTCAAGCCAGTGCCACCCAACTATTACGCAAATAGTAGTTTTAGAGGGATTTTTTCATATATGTAAATTTTTTCATATAATTGCATCTCTAACGCACCTATGAACCAAATTTATATTATGGAAATCAAAAGACTTTTTGACATTCTCCCACATTACAAAAGCAGCTATAAGTTTAAGGATGATGCTTTAGCCGGAAAAGAAAACGGTGAGTGGGTAAAATTTAATATCGACCAGTATATTGAAACAGCTAACAATATCAGTTATGGTCTTTTAAAATTGGGCATCAAAGAAGGCGACAAAATTGCTACTATTTCTAACAATCGCCCCGAATGGAATATGCTGGATATGGGAATTTCTCAAACTGGAGCCATCCATGTACCCATTTATCCTACCATCAGCGAATCGGATTATAAGTACATTTTAAACCATGCTGAAATACAATATGTTTTTGTTTCGGGCATGGATTTACTTCGCAAAATCAAACATATTTTACCAGAGATTCCTTCTCTAAAAGGATTGTATACTTTTAAAGAGATTGATGATGTTAAACATTTAAGCGAGCTTGTTGAATAGGGTGCGCAAAATTCTGTTCCCGAAAAACTTGAAGAAATAAAATCGGGTATAAAAACGGATGATGTTTTCACGCTGATATATACATCCGGTACAACAGGCGATCCAAAAGGAGTGATGCTTTCACATAAAAATTTAATTAGCAATTTTATGTCGGTGAAAGATATTCCTCCCATGGGTGAAGATGGCAGAGCATTGAGTTATCTTCCACTATGCCATATTTACGAACGCATGCTAAACTATCTATTTCAGTATTTAGGTATTTCCATTTATTATGCCGAGAATATGGGTACCATAGCCGATAATATTAAAGAAATTAAGCCGGATATTATGACCACGGTACCTCGGCTTCTAGAAAAAGTATATGACAAAATTATAGCCAAAGGACGAAAACTCAGTACGGTTAAAAAAGCCATTTTCTTTTGGTCATTAAACGTTGGATTACGCTATGAGATGAATCGGAAAAACGGCTGGTTCTATGAGTTTAAATTAAAGATTGCCCAAAAGCTTGTTTTCTCCAAATGGAAAGAAGGACTTGGAGGTAATTTAGAAATAATGGTTTCGGGAGGAGCAGCTTTACAAGGCCGACTAGGAAGAGTATTCAGCGCTGCAGGGGTTGACGTACTTGAAGGTTACGGACTTACCGAAACCTCACCGGTTGTTTCTGTAAATAATTTAGACCCCGGTGGACGTAAGTTTGGCACCGTTGGACCTGTTATAGAAGGCGTAGAAGTTAAAATTGCCGAAGATGGGGAAATCCTTTGTAAAGGACCAAACATCATGCAGGGCTATTATAAACAACCCGAAATGACCAAAGAAGCCATTGATGCAGACGGATGGTTCCATACGGGCGATATCGGTATTATCGATGAAGGAAAATATTTAAAAATTACCGGAAGGAAAAAGGAAATATTTAAAACTTCCTTAGGAAAATATATCAGTCCGCAATTGCTCGAAAACCGATTTAAAGAATCTTCGTTTATAGAAACAATTGTTGTTTTAGGTGAAAACCAAAAATACGCAGCAGCATTAGTGGTTCCCGAATTTGACCACCTGAGAAGTTGGTGCCGTATAAAAGAAATTCCTTATACAACAAATGAAGAAATGATTGCGATTCCGCGAATAAAAAAACGATTCCAAAAAGAAATTGATACGCATAACCAAAATTTTGGAAAAACGGAACAAGTGACTCGTTTCGAATTAATGAATGAATCGTGGACTGTTGAAACAGGCGAACTAACAGCCAACCTAAAACTTAAACGGGGTTTTATTGTTGAAAAACATAAAGCAGCGGTGGATAAGCTTTTTCAGTAAAAAATAAGATAACTTCAACTAACGGGGTGTCAACTTAAGTTGACACCCCGTTAACTCTTTCAGCGAAATACTAGTTAAGAAATGCTCTTAGAGCAATTTCTTTTATTCAGAATTTTATTTAAATTTACAACTAGAAAAATTAATTTTTACTCCCCTTCAATTAATTCATAAACTATTTTTTATCATGAAGACTATATACATAATATTTTTTCATTTGAGTATTTCACTTTTTCTAATTGCAGATAAACCTCTCATGGCTCAATATACAATTAAGTCAATCGAAGAAAAACCTAAAATAAAAAAACAAAAAACTTATATATACGATTCTCTCTCAAATATCAGAGTTAGTAAGGATATTGGATATTACTCCCAGTTTTTGGGACAAGATATTTTATTCTATCCAAGAAATCCAAATTCTGATCTTAAAGAAGTTAATTTCATAAATTTTGAGGTAATAAGACCCAAAGTATTACGAATTGATACTGTTTGGTTAAAAAAAAGAATTAATAATAACCCGTTGTGCATTTAGACAATGTTAATTTTTAAGTTGTTTGTTTT
>JAOZQX010000120.1 GCA_029931995.1 Bacteroidales bacterium | reverse complement strand
TACTATTTAAAATTTTTCAATAAAATATATTGATATGAAGAAGATTGTAACGCTGTTTGTAAAATACCCTTTCTATGCCAATATGATGATCGCTTTGATCATTCTGGCGGGTACATTTAGCCTGTTAAATATGAAGAAATCCTTTTTTCCGGAATTCTCAACCCGTAATATTTTTGTACGAGTAACTTATCCTGGAGCTTCTCCTAAAGAAATGGAAGAAGGTATCACGGTTCGTATTGAAGAAGCAATTCGAGGAATTGCCGGGATTAAAGAAATTAACTCCACTTCGTCTGAAAACTTCTCCAATGTTCAGATTGAAATTACCGGAGAATATGGTATTGATGAGACTTTGACCGAGGTTAAAAACGCAGTAGATGGAATTAGTTCTATGCCTGTGGATGCCGAAAAACCCATTGTTTTTAAACAGAGAGCAGCAACCTTTGCCATGTTTTTGGGTATATCGGGCGATGTCGATCTTTTAACTCTTAAGAAGTATGCAGATGAAATTGAATATGACTTGTATGGTTCGGGTATTATGTCGCAAATTACGGTTGGTGGTTATCCGTCACTTGAATTATCTGTAGAGGTGCCCGAAGAGAATTTGCGTAGATATAACTTAACTTTTGATGAAATTGAACGCGCTATTTCTTTAAATAATCGAGATATTTCAGGAGGACAAATCAAGTCGATGGATGAAGAAATATTAATTCGATTACGCTCCAGAAGTGTAAAACCCGAAGATATTGAATCCATTATTTTAAGAGCTAGTGAGGATGGAAGTTATCTGAAAATAGGTGATGTTGCAAAAGTTTATTTGCAATTTGCCGATGTAGCCAGTCATTCAACAATGAATGGAAAAACCGCCATCTTTTTTAATATTAACAAACTCCCGGAAGAGGATTTAAAAGCGATCAAAGATTTTTGTCACCAGTATGTAGATGATTTTAATGAGAAGCACTCTGACGTTGAATTATATGTAACATACGACTTCTTTAAAATGTTAGGTGGTCGTTTAATGTTATTATATAAAAATGGTGGAATTGGGCTATTGTTGATTTTAATAATGCTGGGATTATTCCTAAGCTTCCGTCTTTCTTTATGGGTCGCATTTGGAATCCCATTTTCTTTTCTTTCCATGTTTATTTTGGCTGCACAATTCGGGGTGACCATTAATATGGTTTCGTTATTTGGAATGATACTGGTAGTAGGTATTTTGGTGGATGATGGGATTGTAATTGCCGAAAATATTTATTCGCATTTTGAAAAAGGAAAGAGTCCGAAACGAGCTGCAATTGATGGAACAATGGAGGTTCTTCCTGCTGTGTTTACATCGGTAACAACTACCATTGTTGCATTTATGCCTTTATTGTTGATAACTAGCGGGAATATGCAATTCCTTTATGAAATGGCATTTGTTGTAGTGTTTAGTTTGCTGTTCTCATTATTTGAAGCGTTCTTTATTTTGCCTGCTCATTTAGGGAGTAAACATATATTAAGATCGAAACAAAGAGCTAATACTGGTTTTAAAATTCGTGGCAAACTTGATCAAATGTTAAGTTTTATGCGTGAGAAACTTTATGGAAAAACCTTAGCTTTTGTTATTAAATGGAAATATGTAGTAGTTGTTATTCCTATAGCTTTAATATTGATCACTGCTGGTTTAGTGGGTGGTGGCTTAATTAAAACAACTATTTTCCCATCCATTCCGTTTGATCAGTTTACGGTAGATATTTCTTTTAAACCCGGATCGGGCGAAAAAAATACACTTGAAAAACTTACAAAAATTGATGAAGCAATTTGGGCAGTTAATGAAGATTTGATGCGTGAAAAAAATGACACGCTTAACTTTGTAGATTTTACATTTGTGAGTACAGGTAATGCTTTTAATGGGCAAGAAACCGGATCGCATGCGGGTAATATTTTTATTCTTCTTCGCGATTTAGAAAACACAGGGGTATCGAGTTATGAGATTGTTGATCGTGTAAGGAAAAAAGCAGGTGAAATTCCGGAAGCAGAAAAATTTACAATTGCAGGCAGAAATACATTTGGCACACCGGTTTCAATTAGTTTACTAGGTAAAGATTTGGAGCAGCTGGATAAAGCAAAAGTTGAACTGATGGCTGGAATGAAAAACATTGTTGCCCTTAATAATATCACGGATAATAATGCAGCCGGTAAACAAGAAGTTCGCCTTAAACTTAAACCAAAGGCATATTTTTTAGGATTAACCGAAATGTCGCTTACCAATCAGGTTCGTCAGGGTTTCTTTGGCGGGCAAGCTCAGCGTTTGCAACAAGGTAAAGATGAGCTTCGTGTTTGGGTTCGTTTTCCAAAATCAGATCGACTTACTTTAGGTCAGATGGAGAATATGAAGATTAGAACAGCTTTTGGTGAATATCCTTTATCAGAATTGGCAGAATATGATATCGAACGTGGCCCTGTTAATATCAGACGATTTAATGGTTCGAGAGAAGTACGTGTAAATGCTGATATGGTTGATCCGTTGGAACCTATTCCTCCTATTTTGGAAGAAATTAGAAATAATATACTGCCTCCTATCCTTGCAAAATATTCAGCGGTGAATGCAGAATTTCAGGGACAACAGCGTAGAGGTGATGAAGCAATGTCTGATTTGATAAAGAATTTTAGCATTGCCTTTATTGTCATGATTTTTATTATCATGCTTCACTTTAAATCTGCTACTCAGGGAATTATTGTATTAATGATGATTCCCTTAGCTTGGTTAGGTGCCGTATGGGGTCATGGTGTTGAAGGACTTCCTGTTTCTATGCTAAGTGCATGGGGAATGGTGGCGCTTTCGGGGGTAATCATTAACGATGCGGTGGTCTTCCTCTCGAAATATAATTCCCTTCTTTTAGAAGGGTTTAAGGTAAAGGAGGCCGTTTTTAAGGCGGGTATTGCCAGATTTAGAGCCATTGTTTTAACAACACTTACAACCACTGTAGGGCTTTATCCAATTATTTTGGAAACAAGTTTCCAGGCTCAGTTTTTAAAACCTATGGCTGTTGCTTTAGCCTATGGAGTATTTGTTGGAACGGCGTTTATTTTAATATTTTTCCCTGTAATCATCTTAGTATTAAACGACTTTAAAAGGTGGATAACTTGGTTGATTTATGGCGGCGAAAAACGTTGGCCCGAAGAAGTGGAAAAAGTTATTATTTATAGTAAAAGAGTGATTGATTAATATTCGATTATTAAATTTTAAAAAGATGAAGAAGTTATTGATTTTCTCAAGCTTACTGATTGTATTTTCTGCTTTTCAATTGCAGGCTCAGCATAAAAAACTCAATTTGAGTGAGGCTATTCAGTTAGGACTTGAAAATAATTTTCAAATAAAAATTTCGGGGCTGAATGTAGAGAAAGCCCAACTCAATAATTCCTGGGGAACTGCCGGGAGATATCCGACGATTACCTTGGGTGCAAATTTTAATAACCGCTTTGATAACACACCAAGCATGTTTGTTGATGGTGAACGTGACAAAGCATTAACACACACCTTGTATCCAAATGCTAATTTGCGTTGGACTTTGTTTGGTGGTTTAAGGGTAAATATTGCTAAGGAAAAACTAAGCTTTCTACAGCAATTTTCGGAAGGAAACGAAGAAGTGGTAATTGAGAATACTATTCAGGCTATTATTTTGGCTTATTATAAAGTTCAGTTGGAGAAAGAAAAATTAGCTGTTGTAGAATCGCTTAAGGGAATTTCAAGAGATCGTTACGATTATGTATTGCAAAAAAAGGAATTCGGAAGCTCGGTAACATATGATGTGTTGCAGGCTAAAAATGCTTATTTAAGCGACTCTTCAAGTTATTTGCTTCAGCAATTAAATCTGAAAAATGCAAATCTAAACCTAAATCTTTTATTGGGCGAGGAAGCCACAATTCGGTTTGAGTTGACAGAAAATTTGAAAGTGATTGCAAGCGAGTATGTATTGGGCGATTTGATGGATAAAATGTTGGCAAACAATAAAACTTTGAAAAATCAATACATTAATCAGAAAATATTGAAAAAAGAAATTGATTTCCAAAAAGGTGCGACTCTGCCATCACTTATGGTAAATGCTGGCTTCGATTATTTTAACACGATGAAAAGTTATAAGCGTTTTGATGATCCTACATACACCAATAATTATGATTTTTATGCTAATCTATCGCTAAGTTTTAATTTGTCGGATGGCGGAAATGCGCGTAGTGCTATCCAAAATGCTAAAATTGATGAACGAATTGGTGAGCTTAGCATTGCTGAAATTCAGCTTGGCTTGAAAAATGTATTATTCAATTTATATGATTTATACAGTATTCGCAAGCAATTATTCGATGTGGCTGAGGCCAATCTGGAAAGCGCAAAACTGAATCTTGAAATATCCCAAGAGAAATTTAAAGTAGGAGCAATTAATTCTTTCAATTATCGTGATATTCAATTACTGTATTTGAATACAGCTATTCAGCAGTATGAATCAATGTATAATTTAATGGATACTCATACAGAATTACTAAGACTTACAGGCGGCATTATCGAGGCAAATTAGCCAGCCTGAAAAGAATCCCTTTTCAATAACATCCTTATTACTTCAGCTTGTCCAGATTATCGGGCTTGCTGAAGTTTTTTCGTAAGACTAATTTTTTATAGCTTTTGTGAGAGTAACAAAATCAACAACTGTAAGCCGTTCTGCCCTTAGGGTGAGTAATTCCTTAATCTGATCGTTTTGTTCCATCTCAAAGGCTTTCAGCGAGTTTCTGAGGGTTTTACGCCTTTGGTTAAAACCAGCCTTTACTACTTTAAAAAAGAGTTTTTCATCACAATCTAAAGTTGTAACATCATTTCGTTTAAGGCGGATAACTGCCGATTTAACTCTTGGGGGTGGGAAAAACACGCCTTCTTTTACCGTAAATAAATACTCAATTTGATAATAGGCTTGGAGTAATACGCTTAAAATTCCGTAGGTTTTGTTTCCTGGTTTTGATGCAATTCGTTCGGCAACTTCTTTTTGTATCATGCCCACAACTTCGTTCACCTGCGAGCGATATTCCAATACCTTAAAAAATATTTGAGAAGAAATATTGTAAGGGAAATTTCCGATAATGTTAAATTTTTCTTGACCAAAAATATCTGCTGGAGAATATTTTAAAAAATCTGCTTCAATAATTTTATCAGTAACTTCAGGATAAAGTTCATTCAGATATTCAACTGATTCTTTGTCGGTTTCAATAAAATAAGTGTTGAGCTCAGAGTTTTGGATAAGATATTTTGTGAGCACTCCTTTTCCCGGACCAATTTCAATTATATTTCCCTGTTCGGATAAACTGTCAACAATTTTCTTGGCGATGCTTTCATCGGTTAAGAAATGCTGACCAAGTGCTTTTTTGGGTTTGACCATGTTTATTTTATAAATTCAAATCCGGTGTAAGCTTGCAATACTTTTGGAATTTTTATGCCTTCGGTAGTTTGATTGTTTTCGAGTAAGGCAGCAACAATT
>JAOZQX010000119.1 GCA_029931995.1 Bacteroidales bacterium | reverse complement strand
CCGGAGAAATTACCTTACGTGGAAAAGTATTGCCAGTAGGAGGGATTAAAGAAAAAATATTGGCAGCCAAACGTTCTCGTATTAAAGACATAATCCTGTCAACCGAAAACAAAAAAGATATCCTTGAAATTAAAGAAGAGTATGTAAAAGGCTTAAGGTTTCATTATGTTGACAAAATGATTGACCTGATTGATATTGCCTTATTAAAAGATAAAGTTGCAAACCCTTTGGATTTAAATTAGATGAAAAACATTCTCATCATTCAGGGGCATCCTATAAAAGATACTTTTAGCGAGCATCTCAAAAATGCTTACAAAAATGGGGCTGAATCTACAAAAGGAAATATAGAAATATTGAAACTAAGAGAATTGGATTTCGAACTGAATTTTAGCGAAGGTTATCGTGGAAATCAGGAATTAGAACCCGATTTAGTAAAGGCACAAGAACTTATAAAATGGGCTGATCATTTGGTCTTTATTTACCCCAATTGGTGGGCAACTTTTCCTGCTTTAGTTAAAGGTTTTATTGACCGTACATTTCTTCCTGGATTTGCTTTCCAATACAGAAAAAATTCCATGCTATGGGATAAATTATTGACAGGAAAATCAGCCCGAATTATTGTTACAATGGATAGTCCAATCTGGTATTATCGTTGGTTTATCAAAGCACCTGGTCACCATGCCATAAAAAAAGGCATATTGGAATTTTGCGGTATAAAACCTGTACGCATTACTTCCCTCGGTTCTGTAAAAAAATCAACTGAAACTCAACGTACAAAGTGGTTAAAAAAGATTGAGTATTTTGGGAAAGCCCAAAACTAAAATCTGAAACCTGACTTTAACCTTTAATTAACACTTCCTGTAATATTTTAACATCTTGTAACACTAATTAACGAGCCCTTAACAGCTGAGTGAAATTAAGCACTTTATATTTGCTTAAAATATTTGTTATGGAAACCTTACTCTTTAGTTTGAAATTCTTTTTTAAAATTACTGTACTTGCCTTGGCTACTTATCTGGGAGCTGAAAACCCAAATATTGCAAAAGATCAGGCAAAAGAAAACACTGTTGAATTTCAGGAAAGTAAGCCGATCAAACAAAACATGGATGAAAAAATATTTGTGATTGACTCCCTAAATAATTCACTAAATAAAAATATCAAAAAAAACCTTTTGCTTGATAATGTTTAGGAATTTATAACTAATTAATTTCCAAGCTCATCTTTACTACTTCCCCATTCCATTTCATTAATCTTAAAAAATTAGCTCTCAATAAATCATTTAATTTTAAATATTCTTTAGTCTGTGATTCACAGGTTTTTCTAAATTTGATCTTTCAATAAGATTAGAATAATGCGAATTCATTCCTTTTTTTACAAGAAATTATTTCTACATCCATCTTCTAATCCTTTACATCGCAAGCCATTTAATACATACTGATTATGTTTGACAGGGTAGGTGTTTTAATACAAGATGTAGCCAGTTGGATTTGGGTTTATCCAATGCTAATTGTATTGTTTTCGATTGGTATTTACTTCACCATTCGATTAAAAGGGCTGCAATTCAATAAAATTTTCAAGGCTGCTAAATTAACTTATAGAACCAGACGAGGATCTGGAAAAGGGAATATTTCACCGATTCAATCGCTGTTTGGAGCATTAGGAGGGATGATTGGCAATGGAAATTTAGCAGGCGCTGCAACCGCTGTTTTTATGGGAGGCCCGGGTGCTTTATTCTGGATGTGGCTTGGTGCATTCATAGGAATGATCATCGTTTTTGTTGAAACTATATTAGCACTCAAGTACAGAGAAAAAGGAAAAGATGGGACCTACAGTGGCGGCCCCATGTATTATATTCAAAAAGTATTAAAGATAAAATGGCTGGCAATAACCTTTGCACTTGCCATGGGACTTAAAACACTTTTTGGCACTTCCTTGGTTCAGTCCAATTCAATCTCTTTGGCTGCCGCTTCTATAATCAACACTTCCTGGATACCGGCCTGGATGCCCGAACAACTTCCGTTCTGTATTATTCTTGCCATTCTAACATGGATCGTTATTATAGGCGGGCTGAAAACAATTGCAAGGGTACTTGAAAAAGTTACTCCTCTGATGGTCATTATTTATATTACACTTATTTTAACAATTATTATATCCAAATTTAGTCTCTTAGCAGATGTATTTTCACTTGTTCTGGAGAATGCTTTCACAAGCAGTAGTGTAAGTGGAGGATTTGCCGGAGCAACTGTCATGATGGTGATTCGGTATGGTATAGCAAGAGGTTTTTACTCGAATGAAGCAGGATCGGGAAGTTCACCCATTATGTATAGTGCTGCAAAAGTGGATAATATTTACCATCAAAGCTTAGTAAGTATGTTCGGTGTTTTTATTGACACAGTAGTTTCTACTGCAACAATAATAGCTATTTTAATAACAGGAGTATGGACCAGCGGTTTAACTTCAACGGCCTTAACGACGGCAGCTTTTAGCACTCAATTTGGTGAATATGGTGGTGTACTCATTTTAATTTCATCATTCCTATTTGGCTATTCTACCCTAATCGCATGGTGTTTCTATGGTGAGCAATGTTTTGTTTTTATATGGGGAGGTAATATTAAGAAAACCTTTAGATGGTTTTTTAGCTTTGCAATATTACTCGGATTCTTAAAAGTAGAAACCATATGGAGTATAGCCGATATTTTAAACGCAATATTAATTCTGATTAATCTTTTTGTATTAATTATTATTTTAAGGTATGTATTTGATATTCTTAAGAAAAAATCAAGTTTTTGAAATGTAAAAGAAAAAAATGGAGTTATTTAATATTTTTTGCAACATTTTTGAGTAATCGAATCACGGTATTAATTTCAATCTCGTTAAAATCATAGAAAACATCATCAAGCGTCGATTCTACTGTGATTAATAAAGTATGGTATCGTTCGCGTCCCTTGCTTGTAATAAGAACTTTATTATGGCGTTTGTCATTACCTAAAGTTTGACGTTTAATAAAGTTTTTACTCTCAAGAGTGTCTACTAAACGTTTAATAAATACTTTGTTTCTACCTGTAATTTCAACCAATTCGCTTTGAGTATAGTACTCATGATTGGCTAGAAATGACAAAACTGTCCACTCTAGGGGACTAGTATCGAATCCTTTTTCTTTAAAATTTTCTTCTAATTTCTGACCGATACCTTTCGAAATGTAAGCGGTGAGCATACCTATCGAATTCTCAAACTCATATTTCATACATGCATTATTATAGTTAATTTTCTATCTATTCAAAAAATCACAAAGGTATCAATAATAGTTTCAATTGAAACCGTTTTTTTATAAAGCGCTTAAAGTTAGCTATTTTGATAAACAATCCAAATATATAATTATAATTATGAATAAATTGATTGATTAGGTAATTAGTTTTATTAAATCCTAAAAGTCCTTTTAAAGAAATAGTAGATCGAATATATTTCAGTCTTGGTCTATTAATTGAAATACCAACGATTGAAATTTCTATATTTGTTTTTAATGAATACAATTATAAGAATTTCAGCCATTTCAGTCCTTAGTTTACTAAGCCCGTTTCTTACTGCTCAAGAAACAAAACAAGAAGTTAATCAGCTACAAGAATGGGTTATTCTTAAAGATCAAACAGCAGGATATCTTGATAGTGGATTGACTATTAAAGATTCTCTTCCTTTATTTAGCTATAAAGAAATTGTATTCGGCACACTTTTGAAGGACACGCTAAAACCCTTAAGATCGTGGATTGTAGAAGTGAAGGAAGGAAGCGAAATAATATACTTTCCTTTTCCAGAATTGATTCAGAATATAAAATTTAGTGAGAATGGAAATTATAAAATTGGCGAGGAAATTGTAGATATCCTGCATCCATTAGCGGTTAATTATAAGCCTGATGATTTGGTTTTAGTTGATCATAATTGGAATTATCACGAAGAAGATTATCCTAAATATCTGAGAAAAGAAGTAAACAATGCTTTAATAAAAATGCTGGAATCTGCTGCTTCTGAAAAGATTCATCTAAGACTTGTTAGTGCTTTTCGTGATGTCGAAAAACAGCGTTCACTCTATCTTAGAGCAATTAGCAGAAAAGGAATTCATCAAATAGGAACAGCCAAACCGGCACATAGTGAACATCAATTGGGCACCACAGTTGATTTAACTTCTGAAAACCGCGAAGATCTTTTAAGCCTTTCTTTCGATCAAACCCCTGAAGGAAAATGGCTTAAGGAAAATGCACACAAATTCGGATTTAAACAATCATACACAAAAGAAAATGCTGAGATTGAAGGCTATATGCCCGAACCCTGGCACTTTCGATACGTTGGACCTAATTTAAAAAATCATGATTATTAATTACATTAAAACTGCCTTTAGAAATTTATACAATCACAAATTTTATTCAATCATAAACATTTTGGGTCTTTCAATCGGGCTGGCCTGTTTTATACTCATTTCATTTTATGTATATAACGAAACCAGTTTCGATAAGCACCACAATCACTCAAAGCATATCTACCGCTTAGGTCTAGAAGGTGTGATGGGTGGTAATGAGTTTCAAGCTGCTGTTACCGGTGGCCCGCTTGGCCGAATTGCCATGAACGAAATTCCTGAAGTACTAAATTATGCTCGCCTGCGCGAGTTGAGAACCTCTGTTTTGTTTACCTATGGTGATAAACAAATTTATCAGGATCGTATGATGTATGCCGATTCAACTTTCTTCGAAGTATTTAACTATGAGCAGGTTTATGGTAATTTAGAAACGGCTTTATACCTTCCTCACTCTTTAGTTTTTAGCGAATCAACGGCAAAAAAATACTTTGGAAATGAAGATCCTATTGGGAAAACCATAAAATGGAACAACAATAGAACCTTTACTGTTACCGGAGTCTTCAAAGATCCAAACAAAAATTCTCATATCGATTTTGATGTTTTTATTTCATACTCTTCATTATTTGATAATGAAAGGGGGAGGCAATTACATAGTTCATTTTTCGCGTTTACAACCTTTAATTATCTCCTTACAACTGAGACTGCCTCGGAAGAAGAAATTGACAGAAAAATAGCAGAGATCGTTGAAAAATATATGGGAGATACTATGCGAGAGTACGGATCAACTTTTAGTATATTCTTACAACCCTTACTATCCATTCATCTTCATTCCGATATTATGCATGAGTTTGGAAGAAAAGGAGATGCCAACAAAGTATATATTTTTTCAGCCATTGCTTTGTTGATTCTGGTTATTGCTTGCATAAATTTTGTGAATTTGGCAACAGCTCGCTCAAGTAAACGAGCCATGGAAGTAGGCATCCGTAAAGTATTTGGAGCTAATAAGGGAATGCTTTTCCGTCAGTTTATTAGTGAATCATTATTAACAGCCATACTTAGCATTGCGATAGCATTATTAGTGGTTGAAATACTCCTGCCTGTTTACAATGATTTAACGGCTAATACCTTTGATTTTTCAGATTTAAATCCACTACTAATTGTTTTA